>JANMIX010000670.1:0-2171 GCA_031376015.1 Acidimicrobiia bacterium
GTTGGCGATGTTGTTGCCAATGACGTCCATCATGGTCTGATGGCTTCGGAGTCCGGAGACCCCGGAAAACATGGATCGCAACATGGATGGTTCCTTCCTTGGCCGGCTAACCGGCGTTTGCCTGGGTCACCGCGAGAACGGTGTTGAACGGGACTTCCTCGGTACCGACGATGAGGATCGGTCCATCAACCGTGAATTTGGTGCCGGTCACGGTGCCGGCCTTCGTGGAACCATCCGTGGCTTTCCACTCGATCTGGCGGGCGATGAGCGACGCTGCGGAGAGCGAACGCTGGCCATCGACTTGCTGGGTGGCGCTGTCGGCGATCTGGGTCAGCTTCTCCACCGTGGTCATCTGGGTCATGGTGCTCATGAAGGCCGCCGGGTCGGTCGGCTCGAGCGGGTTCTGGTACTTCATCTGGGTGATCAGCAGCTTCATGAAGGCGTCCTTGTCGAGCGTGCTCCCGGTGGCGGCACGGGCGGCCTGCTGCTGGGCGACCGTGGAGGGAGTGGGGTGCAGGACCTCGCTGATGGGGATGGAGTTGCTGACGGTGGTCATCGATCGGCCCTTTCGGTCACAGCATGAGGTCGACGGCGTCGACGCTCGAGAGAGTGGAACGGTGGGCGCCCGCGGGCCCGACCTCACGGCCCTGCCGTGCCTCGCCGGTGGTCGCCACTGGGCGTTGCTCGCCCGGGGTCAAGTGAGGTGCCCCGCCGGGTCGGTCCCCGGAGGGACCTCCACCGGCGCTCGTGGACAGGCTCAGATCGGTAGCGGTCAGACCCACCTGCTCCAGCGCGGTTCGCAACTCGTGCAGATGCCGGCCCAACAGGTCCCTCACGGCGGGGCTGTCGCTGTGCATCGTCACATGCACTGCGCCACGGTCGACGACGACGTCCAGGCTGAGCCGGCCCAGTTCAGCGGGGTGCAACTCGATGCTGGCGCGGTGCACACCGTCGCCTTCCTCGGCCAGGCGCCGCATCTCGTGCGAGAGCTGGCGGACGGTCTCCTCGGGGAGCTCCGCCGGTGTTGTCGGTGCGGCGGTGGCCGCGACCTCGACGGTGTCGTTCACCGCCGGGTGATGCGGCGTCGCCAGCAGCCCGTGGACGTTGTGGTCCGCGGCGACGGCGGTGCCGTCGCCGTGCTCTTCGGTGGCACTGGCCGCCGCGACGGCAACACCGGTCGTTGCGACCGGGGCCGGCTCGGGGGAGCCGGCACCGGCGAGATCCTCCGCGCTCCATTCGGGGGTCGAGGAGCGCGCGGGCGCAGCACCTCTCACGTCGATGGGGCCGGCCTCGATCGGCGCGGTGGTGGGAGTGGCGACGCTGGTGGCGACTCGGTCGGTGAGGGCGTCGAGCTGGGATCGGCTGGCCTCCAGGGCGGCCTCTGCCAGCCGGACGCCGACCTTGGCCAGCGCCAGTTCCTCAGGCCGGCCGGTGCCGCTCAGCACCTCGACCAGACGGCGCTGGGCTGCTTCTAGGTCGGCTGAGGCCTTCGCCACCGCAACACGGGCGTCGCCCAGTCGGGCCTCTTCGGGTGGCGCAGTGCGAAGGTCGATTCGCGCGGGGGCGCCGGGCAAGGAGGCGGGAGCGGTGTCGGCGGCCCTGCGGCGGATGGTGGTGTCGCCCTCACGAAGGGGACGCGGTTCACCGCCGTCGATGCGCACCGGCGGCTCGCGGTGCCGCCGGACCCCTTCGACCACGGCGTCTTCGCTGGCCGGTGCCGGCGGGCGGGTCTGGTGGACCGAGTCATCCGAGTCGACCTCGACGGCGAGGTCCCCGAGGCCGGAGTCGGCCGGGGGCTCGCTCCAATGCCCCCTGCTGGGTTCGGTCGTGACGGCGTCGCTGGATTCGTCGCCGGAAAGGAGATCAGTCCCGGCCTCGGGGCCGCCGGCAACGGGGTCCTCAGGGGAGATCCGAACGGGGGCCGTCGCCCCGGCCGCCGCCGCAGCCTCGGCGGAGAGGGGTGCAGGCTCGACATGGGACTCTTCACGATCCTCCTCGCCGTTCTCGGTGTGCACCGGGCGATCGGCTCGACGAGCGCGGCCGGCCGCCCCTGCGTCGCCGCGATGGTCGCCTTGGGCCGGCGCGGGCACCGGGATCCGCCGCTTTTCGGCCGGACCGATCGGGTGGTCCTCGGAGCGGGGTGGTTCGCGGTGATGCTCGAGATGCTGATC
>JANMIX010000679.1:0-2483 GCA_031376015.1 Acidimicrobiia bacterium
TCCCTGCCGGCGGAGTTCGCCCAGCATTCATCCGTGCTCTCCTGGCCGCTCGAGGTGACGAGTCCTACCGAGAGACCGCCCGCCGATCAGGCCTCGCCGCAATGACGGTGCGCGCCATCATCCTTGGCGAACGCTGGCCCGACGTGGTCACCGTCGTCAGACTTGAGCAGGCGTACGAGGCTCTGCTCTGGCCCACCGATGACTACCGGCAGCGCTTCGTCGCCGTGCGCTTCATTTAGAGCGGCAATTTTGACGCACCACGGAGACCCCGGAACGATCGTTCCATTAGCCTCGATCCTCGGCGGTTTTGGGGCGTGTCAGCCGGCTGAGGTCTGACTTGCTCGATCCCTTGCAGTTGCTGGGGTCCTTCTGTGGGGCGCGACTGGCCTGTAGGGAAACTTTCTGAACCAGCGTGGTGTAGGTGTTGCGGTGACTTCTGGCCTCCCAAACGAGACGACTGGGGCAGATGCGGGCTACATGCCTGTAATTACGGGCTCACCGTGCGCGCGCTGCTGCGACCATCCACCCCGAGAGTCGAGTACGACTCTACGATTACTGCGTGCCGTTCAGAAAGACTGGCTGAGACATGAGGCGTGGCGGGGAGTTCTTCACAGAGCCCACCGACCCGGTCCAGCGCCGCTACGAGGCGCTGCGCTGCTACTTCGTCGACGAGGCCAGCGCCGAAGACGTCGGCGCCCGTTTCGGCTACTCGCCCGCCACCGTCCACCAGCTGGCCGCCGAGCTGCGGGCCGGGCGCACCACCTTCTTCCGCTCGTCCAAGCCCGGACCCAAAGGCCCCCGCAAGACCCACACCATCCGCGACCGGGTCCTGGTGCTGCGAGCCCAGGACCGCTCGGTCACCGAGATCGCCGCCACCCTGAGCGCCGACGGTCACCCGGTGTCAGCCCAGACGGTGTGGGCCATCCTCAAAGCCGAAGGCCTCGAACGCCTGGAACGACGCCAACCCGGCGGGCCGTCGCCCCGCCTGCAACCAGTGCGAGCCCACGGCCTGGACGGCTGGCCCACCGGGGCCCACTACGACTGCGACCACGCCGGCCTCTACCTGCTCCTGCCGGCCATGGCCGAGCTCGGCCTCGACGAACTCGTCCGGGCCGCCCACTACCCGGGCACCAGGGCCCTGTCGTCGTTCCACTCGCTCGGCTCGCTGCTGCTGCTGAAAGCCAGCCGCCGCGGCCGGGCCGCCAACGCCTTCCCGCTCGGCGCCGACGCCGGCCTCGGCCTCGCTCTCGGCCTGGCCGCCATCCCCAAAGCCACCCACCTCACCTCCTACTCCTACCGGGTCCGCCGCGCCTCCAACGTCGCCCTCCTCGAAGGCCTCGCCAAACGATGCCGCCAGATCGGCCTCTACACCGGCGAAGCAGGCTTCAATCTCGACTTCCACACCATCCGCCACCACGGCGACGAGGTCCCCCTCGAAGAGCACTACGTCGCCTCCCGCTCCCAACGCACCCGGTCCGTGCTCACCTTCTTCGCCCAGGACCACGCCTCCACCGAGATGGTCTACGCCAACGCCGACATCACCAAAGCCGAACAAGCCAAAGAGGCGATCGCCTTCGCCGACTACTGGAAACGGGTCGCCGGCACCGACCCCGGCCTCCTCGTCTTTGACTCCAAAGTCACCACCTACCCGATGCTCGGCGAGCTGTGCGCCCGCGGCATCACCTTCCTCACCCTGCGCCAACGCGGCCCCAAAGTCCTCGAAGCCCTCAACGCCCTCCCCGCCTCGGCGTGGACGACCTACACCGTCAAGCGATCCGGCCGCTACCGGCACCCCCACATCCACGAAGAAGTCGTCCACCTCAAAGGCGTCGATCACCCGCTCCGCCAGATCGCCATCCGCAACATCGGTCACGAACACCCGACCCTGCTCATCACCAACGACCTCACCACCCCAGCCAAGAACCTGTTCACCCGCTACGCGGAGCGGATGATCATCGAGAACCAGCTCGACGCCGACATCTCCGGCTTCGGGCTCAACGCCCTCGCCTCCGGGCTGCCCCTCAACGTCGACCTCGACACCACCCTCACCGTCCTCGCCGGCAACTGCTACCGGCTCCTCGCCCGCAAGCTCCCCCGCTACGAGCTCGCCACCCCCGACCGGTTGTGGCGCCACTTCCTCGACAACACCGGCACCGTCACCGTCAACCACGACCACGTCCGCGTCGACCTCAACCTCCGCACCTACACCCCCGTCCTCATCGACGCCGGCTTCCCCGAACTCGACATCCCCATCCCCTGGTGGCCCGGCAAAACCCTCCGCTTCGGCTTCCCGCCCCGCTGACCAAACCTCAACCCAATTACCGCAACACCCCCGGCCGAGGATCGAGGTTAGAGCCCGTTGGTGCCGCGTTGTGCGACTCGGAGTGAGAGGGCTTCGAGCTCGCTGAGCAGAGCGCGGAGGCGTTGGGCTTCTTCGAACCAGGGCCCGTAGAGCTGGGCCTGTTCGTCGGTGAGGCGCTGGG
>JANMIX010000681.1:0-2464 GCA_031376015.1 Acidimicrobiia bacterium
TCGGAGTGTCCGGTGGTTGTAGATCTCGCCGTTGAAGACCAGGGAGTAGCGCCCGTCAGGGGTCAGCATGGGTTGGTGGCCTGCTTCGCTGGGGTCCATCACGGCAAGGCGGCGGAACCCGAGGGCCAACCCGCCCTCCTCATCCACCCACAGTCCCTCGTCGTCGGGGCCTCGATGGGCTACCGCGGCCGTCATCGCCTCCACTGCGGATCGCAATGAACCACCCGACGCGTCGGGGTCAACGATCCCGACGATCCCGCACACGGGTGGCCACCTCCTCGTACAGGGCCAGGTACTGCTCGGCGGCGGCCTCGATCGAGTAGCCGGACGCGATGCGGTGGCGAGCAGCCTCGCCACGCGCCGCCCGTTCGGCGACCGCCATCGCCAGCGTCTCCACGAGCGCCTCGGCCAGCAGGTCGGCCCGGCCAGCCGGCACCACCCGGCCGGTGTCGCCGACGAGCCCCGCAGATCCGCCGACATCGGTCACCACGCAGGGGACTGCACAGGCCATGGCCTCGCCGATCGCGTTGGGCATCCCTTCGCCGAACAAGGATGACGAGACCGCAACGTCCAGCGATGCCGTCAGGCGGGCGACGTCGCGACGGACACCCAGGAGCAGCAGCGCGCGGGCCAGTGCCGGCGACACCCGCGAGAACAGCGGGTTCGTTGCGTCGGCACCCAACCCGCACAGCAGGAACCGAGTATCGGGCAGTGCCTGGAGCACCAGTTCCGCCGCGTCCAGGAACGTGGCGTGGTCCTTCTGCGGATCGACCCGGGCCACCAGGCCGACCAGAGGGGAGCCGCCGACACCCAACTCGTGGCGCACCGCGGCGGCCGCCTCGGGATCGGGGCGGAACTCCCGCAGGTCGAACCCGTTGTGGATCACGAGCATGCGGCCGCGGTCGTACCCGGCGGCGGCATGGTCGGCGAGCACCTCGGCAGCGTTGCACAGGATGGCATCGGGCCATCGGGCCGACAGGCGCGTCGAGAGCCACGCCGCCAGGCGATTCGACCGGCTGCTGCGGTGGCGATCCAGGGCACTCTGGCGCACACCCCACACCAGCGCAGGGCGCCGACGCGGCAGGGTCTGCACGGCGAGACCACCCAGCAGGTCCGATTTGTAGAGCCAGGTCTGCACGACGTCCGGCTCGATCTCGACCAGGAGGCGGCGGAGCCGCCGAAGGCCGGCGGGAACCGATCCGGGTGCCCGCAACCCGAGCGCCGTCAGATCCACACCGGCGGCGCGGACCTCCGAACCCAGCACACCGGTGGTCGTCAACGAAACCACGGTGCTGCGGGCCCGGGTCGGATCGGTGGCCCGGAGAAGCTTTACGAGCATCATCTCGGCGCCGCCGACCTCGAGACCGTTGATGATGTGCACGACCCTCATGAGTTTACCGGCGTGGAACAATGCCACCGGATGCCGACCGGATCAGGAGACATGGACGACCGCCGGCATGCTCCCTGCCCCCTGTGCGGCGGCACCGATGCCGATCTGGTGTGGACGGTCCCCTACACCGACATCATCGCCGCCATGGAGACGAGCCTGGGGCGACAGCTGCCCGAGGACATGGCCCGTCACTTCGCTTCGCCGGTCGAGGCCGATCTGTTCCGATGCCGGTCCTGTGGCCTCGAGCACTTCGCGCCGCCCAACGTCGACGACGGCCGCCTCTATCAACTGATCGACCGAGCGGGACTGTACGAGCCGGACCGGTGGGAATTCGACCGGGCCCTGGCATTGCTGCACGACGGTGATGCCGTCCTCGACGTCGGTTGCGGCGACGGGGCCTTTCTTCGTCGTGCCGCCCCGAGGGCGGGCCGCGTCGTGGGGATCGATCAGAACCCCGACTCGCCCGCCGCCCTGGCCCGGCACGGCATCGAGTGTCACCTGGGGTCCGTGCAGACCTTCGCCACCGGCCACGCCCGCGAGTTCAACCTCGTCACCCTGTTCCAGGTGATCGAACACGTGGAGCACGTGGTTCCCTTCGTCGAGGCCGCCGTCGCCTGTGCGCGGCCCGGAGGAACCGTGCTGGTGTCGGTACCGAACGCGGCGCGGCTGCGTATCGGGGGGCTCGACTGGTACGACTGCCCACCGCATCACGCCACCCGCTGGTACGAGGCCCAACTCCGTGCGCTGGCCGGGCTGACGGCGTTGACGTTCGTGGGGGTGGAGGCGCAGCACCGCCCTCTGGGCGCCGTGCTGGCCGCCGCGCCGCGGGTGGCGCAGCGGATGCTGCGTCGCCGAGGTGGGGACACTTCCGTTGCGACGACTCACGGCGCACCTTCCGCATCGACCGCACCGCGGTGGCGGCGCCTGCGACTCGACCACACGATGATGGCCATCTACCGGAAGTGATCCGGGGGGTCCTGCGCCAAGGCGTCGGACAGGGCCGATCGGAACAGCACGGCACCGGCCCACATCGGCACGATCATCCCGACGGCGGCGCCGGCTGCCCCGGCCAGT
>JANMIX010000741.1:0-2364 GCA_031376015.1 Acidimicrobiia bacterium
GCGCCACCCGCTCGATCGTCATGGCGTGCTCCTCCACCCCGTCGCGCCGCATCGGCACCTCGCTCAGGTCCGTGGCCAGATACACGAAGACCTGCTCGTCGCAGAACCCGGGCGAGTTGCGGAAGCTGGTGAGCAGCTCGAGGGATCCGGCCCGCTGGCCGACCTCCTCCTCCAGCTCCCGGCGGGCGGTCAGCGCCGGATCCTCGCCGGGGACATCGCGCTTGCCGGCCGGGATCTCCAACACGAACTCATCGAAGGGCGCGCGGTACTGGCGCACCAGGGTCACGGTCCCGTCATCGTGGAGCGGCACCACCCCCACCGCGCCGGGGTGATGCACGACGTCGCGCTCGAAACGGGATCCGTCGGGAGCCTCGAACGTGCCGACCGCCACCGAGATCACGTGGCCGCGGTGCACCTCCCGCTCGCCGACGCGGCGGAACCCGGCACCGCTCACCTCAGCCGACGTTGAGCAGAGATTCGTCCGCGGCCGGCTCAGGCGCCGGTGCGGGCTCGACGGCGTCGAACAGGTGCGGGTTGCGACCCTCGGCCCGCGTCAGGGCAGCGCCCACGAGCTCGCGGAAGAGCGGCGCGGCGCGGTCGGGGCGGCTCTTGAATTCGGGATGGGCCTGAGTGCCGACCCAGAACGGATGGGAGGGCAACTCGATGAACTCCACCAGCCGCCCATCGGGGGACAGCCCCGAGCACTCCATGCCCGCATCCTCGAAGCGGCGCTTGTAGCGGGAGTTGAACTCCCAGCGGTGCCGGTGACGTTCGGACACCACGGTGGTGCCGTAGGCCTTCGCCACCTGCGAACCGGGGGTCAGTTCGGCGATGTAGGCACCGAGGCGCATGGTGCCGCCCTTGGTGGTCACGTCTCGCTGACTCTCCATCAGGTCGATCACCGGGTGCGGGGTAGCCGGATCCATCTCAGTGGAGTTGGCGCCGGCGAGGCCCAGCACGTCGCGGGCGTACTCGATCACCATCATCTGCAGACCGAGACACAACCCGAGGCAGGGGATGTCGTGTTCGCGTGCGTAACGGGCGGCGGCAATCTTGCCTTCGCTCCCCCGTTCGCCGAAGCCTCCGGGAATGACGATGCCGTCGAGTTCCTTCAACCGGCCGGCCGCCAGCAGCCCCTCGACGTCCTCGGCCGAGATCCAGTCGATCTCCACGGCCACGCCGTGGTGGAAACCGCCGTGTTTGAGCGCCTCGACCACCGAGAGATAGGCGTCGGGCAGGCTGACGTACTTGCCGATGAGACCGATCCGCACGGGTGTCACCGCCTGGTCGACCCGCTCCACCAGGGCCTCCCAGGTGCTCAGGTCGGCCACCTGCTCGGTGAAGCCGAGCAGTTTGCACACGTAGGCGTCGAGGCCCTCGTCATGCAGAATCAGGGGAATCTCGTAGACGTTGCGGGCGTCGGCTGCGTTCACCACCGCCGATTGGGGCACGTCGCACAGGTTGGAGATCTTGCGCTTGAGAGCGTCGGACAGGGCCCGTTCGCTGCGGCAGACGATCGCGTCGGGCTGGATGCCTCGGGCCCGCAACTCGGTCACGGAGTGTTGCGTCGGCTTGGTCTTCTGTTCACCGGAGGGGCCGATGAAGGGAACGAGCGTGACGTGCACGTAGCAGACGTTCTCGCGGCCCACGTCCAGGCGGAACTGCCGGATGGCTTCCAGGAACGGGAGGATCTCGATGTCGCCGACGGTGCCACCGATCTCGGTGATGACCACATCGGTGTCGTCCGACGCCAGCCGGTTGATCCGCCGCTTGATCTCATCGGTGATGTGAGGAATGACCTGCACCGTCTTGCCCAGATAGTCGCCACGGCGCTCGGCGGCGAGAACGGCCGAGTAGATCGAGCCGGTGGTGGCGTTGGAGTCGCGCGAGAGGCGCTCGTCGATGTAGCGCTCGTAGTGGCCCAGATCCAGGTCGGTCTCACCCCCGTCGTCGGTGACGAAGACCTCGCCGTGCTCGAAGGGGTTCATGGTGCCGGGATCCACGTTGATGTAGGGATCCAGCTTCTGCATGGTCACCCTGAGGCCGCGGCATTTGAGGAGGCGACCCAGCGACGAGGCGGTGATCCCCTTCCCCAGTGAAGAAGCGACGCCACCCGTGACGAAGATGTGTTTGGTCACGGGTGACCACCTTACCGCGGGTGCGGCCCGCACCGGGCGATCCTTCAGCCCCCGCCGCGGCGGGCGCCGGCCAGCAGTTCGGCGGCGTGACGGCGTGCCGTGCGCGATTCGGGCGAACCGGACAGCATGCGGCTGAGCTCGACGACGCGGTCCTCACCGGCCAGCACCAGCGCCACCGCGGTGGTCACCGTGCCGTCATCGGCCTTGGCCACGCCGATCTGGGTGT
>JANMIX010000744.1:0-9447 GCA_031376015.1 Acidimicrobiia bacterium
ATTGGCGACCGGGGCGGAGCCGTCTTCCTCGCCGTTCGAGGATCCCGCGCCGCGGGCACGGAGCGGCCGCCGGGAGGACTCGCTGGTTCTGTGCTGGCGCGTGTCCGGCGCGGAGTTGGAACGGTCGATCGCTGTCTTGCTCGTGCCGAGATAGCTGGCGATGACCGCCGGGTTGTCCCGCACCTCCGCCGGTGTCCCCGTGGCCACGATCCGTCCGCCTTCCATGGCATAGACCCGGTCACACAGGTGCATCAGCAAGGGCATGTCGTGCTCGATGAGGAGAATCGAGCAGTCGAGTTCGGCACGGATGCGACGCAGCAGCGGCCCGAAAGCCTCAGCCTCCCGCTGAGCGACGCCGGCGGTCGGCTCGTCGAGCAGGAGGACCTTGGGTCTCGCCGCCACCTGCACCGCCAGATCACAGATCCGTCGGGTGCCCGTGGAGAGGTCGCCGCTCAGGGTGTGTGCCCAGGGCGTGAGGCCGAAGCGCTCGAGCGCTTCCGCCGCAGCGGCCTTGCTGCGCGATTCGGAGAGACGAACCCACGGTACGCCCAGGGCGGAGGCGACAAAGCCGGTGCGGTACTGCTCGCTGGTGGCTACCTGCATCATCTCCAGCACGGTCAAACCCGGGAACAGCTCGGCGTTTTGGAACGTCCGGGCCAGACCGAAGGAGAACCGAAGTTCCGGCGCCAGTCCACCGACATCGACTCCTCCGATGCGGACGTCGCCCTGGTCGGGGGTCACCAGCCCCGAGATCACGTTCATCAACGTGGACTTGCCGGCGCCGTTCGGGCCGATGAGACCGACGATCTCGCCGGGGTGGATGTCGATGGACGCGCCGTCGAGCGCCGTGATCCCACCGAAGCGAAGGTGGACGTCCTGCACCGACAGGCGGCTGCTGGCGACCGGGTCGGGCCGCGACACGGCCTGTTCGGCCATGGCGTCCAGCCGCCGCTGCCACCAGTCCTGCGCGATGCCCGACAGGCCCGTGGGGTAGCGACGCATCACCACAATGAGTCCGAGCCCTCCGAACAGGAGCGCGAAGCCGAGATCGCCGGCAGGACCGAACCACTCGCCGAGGTAGGGGCTCAGGAAGAAGATCGGCGCGTACAGCAGCACTGCGCCGGCAATGGCGCCGCCGATGGACCCCACTCCGCCGATGACGGGGGCGGCCAGCACCGAGAGCGAGACCTCAGCAGGGAACTGCGCGGATCCCACCGAATGCCAGGCGTCGGCCCAGAGTGCGCCAGCGGAGGCGGCGAGACCGCCGGAGATCGACAGCGCGGCCAGCTTGATGGTGGCAGGGGTCACACCGAGGGCCGCCGCCTTGTTCTCGTTGTCGCGGACGGCGATCACCAACCGTCCGGGCAGCGCTCGGCGGATTTTCCATAGCCCGGCCCCGGCCCCGACGATGAACACCAGAGCGACGTAGTAGACGATGATCTCCGACTCGGGCTTCCCGAGGCCCCGCAGAAGTCCGGGTGTCGACACATCGAACCCGAGTGACCGTGCGGTACCGAACCAGCTCTGGCGGAACAGCCAATCGGGCGCCACCATCGCGAACCCGAGTGTGGTCACGGCGAGACTGAGGCCAGGTACCCGCAGTGCGGGGAGTCCGATCAGGATCATGATGAGCGCACCCACAAGCCCGCTCACCAGCAGCGCGAGCAGCAGTGATCGGCCGCTCTCGAGGAGGCGGGCGGCGATGAACGCGCCGGAGCCCACCACCGCGAAATGGCCGAGGCTCACCTGACCTGCCCAGCCGATCGCCACCGTGATCGAGATCGAGATGAGGGCGTAGATGAGCACGAGCGCCAACTGGAACTGGTTGCCCTCGTTCCGCAGGCTGGGGATCAGTGGGGCGAGGGCCCCGACGGCGAGTGCTCCGGCGACGAGGAGGTGTCGCTGATACCGAACTGTGAAGCGCTCCGTCACCGAGGCAGGAATCCGGATCGGGGGGCGATCCCTCATCACCGCGCCCGCCGATTGGAACACCCTGCCGATGTCCTTTCCCCTGGTGAGAACGATGGCAAGGATCAGCAGGAACACGACCAGCTCGGAGACCCCCGCGTTGGATGATCCGCCCAGCGCGACCTGCTGGGCGATCCCCAGTCCCAGACCACCGATCAGCGTCAACGGCAACGAGGTGAACGCGCCAAAGGCAGCTGCCCCTAAGGCGAGTAGGAGGAGTCTCGGGCCTAGTGCGGCGACGCTGAAGGTGGACGTCGATGGACTCTGCAGGATGGCGCCGATGGCCGAAGCGGCGCCCGCGAGCGCCCAGCTGACCGATGACATCTTGTCGATGGAGATGCCGTAGAGCCGCGCCGCCTCGGGGTTGGAGGCGGCCGCTCTGATCATCTTGCCGAGAAGGGTGTAGCGCAGGAAAACCGCAAGTGCCCCGACCAGGACCGGCACCAGCACGATGACCAGGATGTCGGCACTGGTGAGAATGACGCCACCCACCTTCACCGTCGTGTCGAATGGCAACGGGTAGCCCTGGCTGCTGAGATCCGAAGCCTTTGGCCCGAGCGCGGGGACCAGCGCGAACGCCAAAAGGAGCTGAGCAACGCCGATCGTGGTGAGCAACAAGGCAATGGCAGAGGCCGATTGGCGCCTGAGTGGGCGCACGACGAAGCGCTCGACGCCGACTCCGACACCCATCCCGATCGGGACGCAGACCACGATGGCGATCCACCAACTGACTCCGAAGTCGATCACCATCTTCGCCAGCAGCTGGGCAGAGAACGCCCCGAGCTGCGCGTGCGCCATGTTGAGGAACCGGTTCGATTTGTAGACGAGGACGATGCCCACGGCCAGCAGGCCGATCAACATCCCGTTGATGCCACCGAGGATCAGGGTCCCGGTGCTCAGTGCGTTCATTACGAGAAGCGCCTGAACACCGGATCATCGACCTTCCAACAGACGCAGGTCTTGTGCCACGTGAGTGGGCGCCAGAACTGACCGCTCACTGTTGCGCCTGCAGCGGAGAAGTCATTGGGACCGAAGGGGTACGAGAACGGCACTGACTTGGCCCGTTGTAGGCCGGCGGCGAGTTGATCCCTGGCCAGTGTGGGGGCGTTCTTGGTGGCGGCGGCGAGCATCCAGAGGGTGTTGCAGATCACCCCTCCGTAGGCCGACGAGGTGGAGAGCACCTTCGGCACACCGTGCACGGTCAGGACCTGGTCACAGGTCTTCGTTGGCGCCGGGGGCGCCAGGCCGGTGTTGGCGCCCCAGTAGGCGTCGGGGGTGATGGCGAGGGCCTTGTCGAAGTTGGACGGGTCGGGTTGGAACTGCACCGAGCCTGTGGCGCCCACCAACCCATTGTCGGGAAGCACGTACTGCGGGTGGAATCCTTGTATCTGCGCTTGCTTTGTGATGTTCTGCACGTCGCCGATGTCGTTGTCGATCGTGAGCGTGGTGACCCCGGCGCTCTGGAACTGGAAGATCCCCTGCTGGATGGCCGCCGGCGACGCGAAGTTGCCCGGGCAACCCAGGTTGAATCGCGAGATCTGCGCAGGCTTCACGCCGACCTCGTCGAGGTACTTCAACATGGCGCTGTTCACGTCCGGCTGGCAGTCCCGGTAGAAGATGCCAAGCTTCTTGAAGCCCTTGGCGGCGGAGAAGAACCCCTGTTGCTTCGTGGCGTAGGCCCAGTTTCGGTACACGACCTGAAGCGACTCGTGCACGCTGAAGTAGTAGGGGTAGTACTTCTGAATGTCAGCCGCGCCGATGGGCTGGATCTCGAACATCGGGATCTTGTTCTGCATCACGCAGTCGTCGGTGCCCAGGGGTAGGAATCCGACGACCGCGGCGAACACCTTCGCCGCCACAAAGTTGAGGCAGATGGCGCGCACCGACGCGGTGTCGAACTCGTTGTAGGTCTGGTATACGGGCTCGAACTTGACGCAACCCGCTTGCCGGGTTCTGTTCACGGAGTCGAACACGGCCTCGAAGATCTTCTGCTGATCTTCCGGGCTGGGGACGCCGAACGTCGAGTTGAGACCGGCGACGTTGATGAGGATGGTGCCCACCTTGAGCGTTGTCGGACTGGTGCACGTCGCCGCAGTTGGCGGCGCCGTGGTGTTCGGTTTGCCCGGGCCTGTGTCGTGGGTGCCGCCCGGAACCGTTGCGCCGGTGCCGGACCCGGGACCTCCGGTCCCCACGCGAGGACCTGCGGCCGAGCCGGAACCGGCGGCGCCCGTGGTGTCGCCGCCTGTCCCGCCGTTGCTACCTACCCCGGTCCCGGTCCCGCTCTGGTCGGACGCGGTCCCCGCGGCGACGTTCTGGCTGGTGGTCGACGACGACTCCGTGGGCAGCGCGATCCAAGCCAGCAGCATGACGGCGAGCGCCGCACAGACGGCGGAGAAGCCGCGGCTGCCCGGTGTGGTTCGGCGCCACCAGAATCGGAACTCCTTGAACGGCGTCATGTCGTCCCCTTCGGACTTCTCCCCATCTGCCCGCAGAGCCCCCGTCGCCTCCGGGTGTGCCTCACGAGGACTGCACTGTCGACCGCTCGACCTCACACCACGGCCAACGAACCCCCGGG
This sequence comes from Acidimicrobiia bacterium, assembly GCA_031376015.1. Taxonomy (GTDB): domain Bacteria; phylum Actinomycetota; class Acidimicrobiia; order Acidimicrobiales; family JACDCH01; genus JANMIX01. Next base: position 4,544 of record JANMIX010000744.1, read on the forward strand.
GATGCATTCGGCCTGCCGGGACTGATAACCCGAAAACCCTACTTCGAAATATCTGGATATATCAAGGCGGTCCTCACTTGGTGCTGGCCTGGTTTCCAGGCTGATCCGCCTGCTATTCCGCCGCCCGAGCTGCCGACACCGGTAGGCGCCCAATGCCGTTGATGAAGTTCGAAGCCACCCGAGCCGGCTCGCCCACCACCAGATCGGGTGCCTTCGCCAGCAATGTGCCCAGCATCTCCGACATCTCCAGCCGCGCCAGGTGGGCGCCGAGGCAGAAGTGTGGGCCGATCCCGAACGCGACATGCGGGTTCGGCTGCCGACACAGGTCGAGGCGGTGCGGATCGACGAACACCGCCGGATCTCGGTTGGCCGCACCGAACCAGATCACGACCTTGTCACCGGCACGCACCGCCTGGTCGCCAAGGACGGTGTCACGAGTTGCGGTGCGCCGGAAGTGCTGCACGGGCGACACGTAGCGGAACAGCTCCTCCACCGCGGTCGGAAGATGTTCAGGGTGCGCACCGAGCCATGACCACAAGCCCTGCTCGTGCAACGCGAGGACCGATCCCGACACTGCGTTGCGGGTTGTCTCGTTGCCGGCCACCACCAGCAGTAGCCAGAACATCTGGAACTCGGTGTCGGTGAGACGCTCGCCGTCCACCTCGGCTGTGACGATCCGGCTGACGATGTCGTCGCGGGGTCGGGCGCGCCGATCCTCGGCCATTGCTTGGCCATAGCCCATCATCCCGGCCAACGCGTTGGTGGCGTCCTCGGCATGCTTGCCGCAGCTGGGGTTGTCGGCGCCGAGCAAGGCGTTGCTCCACTCGAGGAGGAGGTGGCGATCATCCCTCGGCATGCCGAACAGGTCGGCGAGCACGCGCAAGGGCAACTCCGCCGCCACGGTAGTCACGAGGTCGAACGTTCCGTCGATCGCGCGTGCGACGTCGGCTGCGTTGTGTCGGATCGAATCACGCAGCCGTTCGATCGATTTCGGGGTGAAGATCGGTTGGAGAATCCGGCGCAGACGGCTGTGATGCGGATGGTCCATGTTCAACATCATCTGGCGGAACATGACCAGGCTGTCCTCGGTGAGTGACGGCATCGAGGTGCCCCCGAGTTCGGAAGAGAACCGTTGGTGGTCGCGGTCGACCTCGGTGACGAGCTCATGCGACGTCACCACCCAGAAGCCGGGGCTGTCGACGAACTGCAGGATCGGATTGTCACCGAGCTTCCCCGCCATCGGCGGCTCGAGGTGCCAGGCGATCCCGCCGTGGCGGCGGAGCTCGTCGAAGGCGGCGTGCGGCACCTCCTCGATGAACGTCGCTGCCGAAGCCAGATCACAATCGATGATGTCGGACACCAGTCGGGCGTCGGGGGGTGAGGTGGCCGGCGTCGCCGGAGCGGGGCTCGGGAGGCTGCTCATCAGTGCCAGGGTAGCAACAAAGCTATAGAGATTTTGCCGGTGCCGGGTTCGCCGGTCAGGGGAGGTAGCGGTCCCACTCGAACGGCACCAGGGTGTGGAAGGGCGCGGCCAGCAATGGCGTCACTGCGCCCATGTTCCAACGCTCGCGGACGACCGGTGCCAAGCGGGCGGCGACCTCGACAGGGTCCTCGTCGAGGAAGCAATACGTGATCTGCTGCGCCATGTCGCCCTCCAGGGAGGTCGTGGCCCACCACGCGCCTGCCACCCCGTCCACCTGGAGGAGATCGTCGGCGGCGGTGGTAACGCTGGCATGCTCGATCAGGACATAGACGCCCCGGGTCGGTCGCCACGCGATGACGTCGGCGCCGGCCAGCACCCGAGGGGCAGCGATCTTCCCGATCAAGTCGTACACACCGGCATGCACGCTCGGGAGTCGCAACGGCATCCGCCCTCCGGCGCCCAGAGCGCCCCCGAGGGCGAAGAACGGATCGATCGCCGACCTGCCGGCGAACAGGTAGGTCATCACATGATCGATGGCATCGAAACGTTCGTCTGCCGCGGCCCGAGCGGCCCGGCACTCCGGTGTCGAAACGTGCCGGAGCGACCCTCGCATCCCTTTGAGGCGGTGCTGTTCGGGTCGATGGTCGAGCGTGTGCCACTCCAGGTAATCGGCGTCGCGCCCGTCGGGCTCACGCGCCGACAACGAGACGAAGATCGTGTCGACGTCGGTCGTCCCGGTGGCGAGCACGTCGGGGAGATCCTCGGAGGGGCGGCCGGCGAAGATCGTCATGATCGGGACACTAGGTCGGGTCCGGCGCGGGCTCGTGACCCTGCCCGACCTCGAGGCGGCCAGCGCAAGTTGTGAGGATCAAATACTTGACAGAGTCCAGAAGTTCGTGGCATGAATAGCCCTCGTGGCAGAGGGGTTCGATCAGTTGTTGCGAGAGCACGGGATGCAGGTCACCGCGCAACGGCTGGCAATTCTCAAGGCCGTCTCGGCCCGTTCCCACGCCACTGCCGATGAGTTGACCGACGACGTTCGCGCCGTGATCGGGTCGATCTCGCGCCAGGCGGTCTACGACACGCTGGGCGTGCTGGTGGACAAGAGCCTCGTCCGGCGGATCCAGCCGGCCGGCTCGGCGGCGCGCTACGAGGACCGGGTGGGTGACAACCACCACCACCTGATCTGCCGCGGTTGCGGTGCCATGTTCGACATCGACTGCGCCGTCGGATCGGTGCCCTGCCTGACCGCCGATGACGATCACGGGTTCGAGATCGACGAGGCCGAGGTCGTCTACTGGGGCCGCTGCCCGTCCTGCCGGAAAGCGGCCTCGAAATCCGGAGTAGAAAGACCGCGCTCCCGATCAGAGCCGTCCGGGAATGCCAAGTGAGAACGGCGCCGCGGGCCCCGGGAGCACCGCCCGCATCCAGCACACCGACCACCACCTGTCCAGCAGCATCCCTTCACGAACACCCACTGAGTACGAGGAGTTAGTCATGGCCGAAGAAACCGTTTGGGACATCAACGAGAGCGAGAAGACCTGTCCGGTCATGGGCGGCCCGCACGCCCCCCACACCGCGGCCGGCTCCACGGCCAACCAGCACTGGTGGCCGAACCAGCTGAGCCTGCGCATGCTCAACGCCAACTCGCCCCTCATCGATCCGATGGGTGACGACTTCGACTACGCCGAGGAGTTCAAGACCCTCGACCTCGCCGCGGTGAAGGCCGACCTCACCGCCCTGATGACCGACTCGCAGCCCTGGTGGCCTGCCGACTACGGCCACTACGGCCCCCTGTTCATCCGGATGGCCTGGCACAGCGCCGGCACCTATCGCATCGAGGACGGCCGCGGTGGTGCGTCCACCGGCACCCAGCGTTTCGCTCCGCTCAACAGCTGGCCCGACAACGGGAACCTCGACAAGGCCCGCACGCTGCTGCGGCCGATCAAGCAGAAGTACGGCCGTAAGCTCTCGTGGGCCGACCTGATGGTCCTCGCCGGCAATGTGGCCCTCGAGTCGATGGGTCTCGAGACCTTCGGCTTCGGCGGCGGTCGCGCCGACGTCTGGGAGCCCGAGGAGGACATCTTCTGGGGTCCCGAGACCGAGTGGCTTGGCGACGAGCGCTACAGCGGCGACCGGCAACTGGCCGAGCCCTTCGGCGCTGTGCAGATGGGCCTGATCTACGTGAATCCCGAGGGCCCGAACGGGAACCCCCGACCCGCTGGCATCGGCGCGTGACATCCGCGAGACCTTCTCCCGGATGGCGATGAACGACGAGGAGACCGTCGCCCTCGTCGCCGGAGGTCACACCTTCGGCAAGGCGCACGGTGCGGGCGACCCCGATCTGGTCGGTCCCGAGCCCGAAGCCGCCCCCATCGAGCAAGTGGGCTTGGGTTGGATCAATGCCCTGGGCACCGGCAAGGGCGTGGACACCACCACCAGCGGGATCGAGGGAGCCTGGACACCGACGCCGATCACGTGGGACAACAGCTACTTCGACACCTTGTTCGGCTGCGAGTGGGAGCTGACCGAGAGCCCCGCCGGCGCCAAGCAGTGGAGGGCTTCGAACCCTGAGGCCCAGGGCATCGTGCCCGACGCCCACGATCCGTCGCGGAGCCACGCGCCGATGATGACCACCGCGGACATGGCGCTGCGCCTGGACCCCGTCTACGAGCCCATCTCGCGCCGGTTCCATGAGAACCCCGCCGAGTTCGCCGACGCCTTCGCCCGGGCCTGGTTCAAGCTGACCCACCGCGACATGGGCCCCAAGGCCCGCTACCTCGGCCCGGAAGTGCCCGCGGAGGACCTGATCTGGCAGGACCCGGTGCCGGCCGTGAATTGCGAACCGATCGGCGAGGCCGACATCGCCACGCTCAAGGCCAAGGTCCTCGAGTCCGGCCTGAGCATCTCCGAGTTGGTGGCGACCGCATGGGCGTCCGCGTCCACGTTCCGCAACAGCGACAAGCGTGGCGGCGCCAACGGCGCCCGTATTCGCCTCGCTCCGCAGAACGACTGGGAGGTCAACAACCCCGGTGAGCTTCGCCGGATCCTGGGCGTGCTCGAGGGCGTGCGGGCCGACTTCAACAGCTCGGGCAAGACGGTGTCGATGGCCGATCTGATCGTGCTGGCCGGGTGCTCGGCGGTGGAAGCCGCGGCCAAGAAGGCTGGCCATGACGTCACCGTGCCCTTCACCCCAGGGCGCACCGACGCCACCCAGGAGCAGACCGACGCCGATTCGTTCGCGCCGCTCGAGCCCAGGGCCGACGGGTTCCGCAACTACCTCGGCAAGGGCCATGTGCGCACCGCCGAGGAGCTGCTCGTCGACCGTGCCGCGCTGTTGACGCTGACCGCTCCCGAGATGACCGTGCTCGTGGGTGGCCTGCGGGTCCTCAACGCCAACGCCAACGGGTCGACCGCCGGTGTCTTCACCAACCGGCCCGAGACGCTGACCACCGACTTCTTCGTGAACCTGCTCGACATC
>JANMIX010000789.1:0-5465 GCA_031376015.1 Acidimicrobiia bacterium
CGAAGGTGGTGGGGATGCCGAGCCCGCACAGCGCGGCGGTCATCTTCACCGACTGGTGATAGCCGACCAGGCCGTCGGCATTGCTGTGCACCACCGCGACTTCGCGGATTCCCTGGCTCACGAACTCGTTGACCCGCAACAGCGGGGATCGACGGGTGTACTCCTGGGGCTTCTGCTCGAGGGTGCCGCCGGCGTCGCGCTCGCTGCCGGCCGACGCCACGCCGGCGATGGGCACGGCCACGGCCAGAACCCGCGCCTCGGTGTAGGACTCGACCAGGTTCACGATGCCCTCGAGGTCGACCCAGGTGTCCCAGAGACCGGACGGGCCTTCCACGATGGCCGTGCCCGACACCGCTCCACCGAGGCTGACACCCACGAGGATGCTGCGGGTGACGTGGTACGTCGCCTTCATCCGCTGGGCGATGGTGATGAGGTCCTGGGCACCCCGCAGGATGGGGAACCCGAAGTTGTCGCGATAGTTGATGGCGACGGCCACGGTGGGGTGCCCGGACTCGTTGCCGTGCGCCACCGTCGAGATCACGTGCTGGGCCCACGAGCGCTGCACGTAGTGACCGGTGCCGTGCGCCATGGTCACCAACGTCACGGGCGAGTCGGGGGCAAGGTCGGTCGGGTAGGCCACACAGCCGTACAGGGTCGACCCGTCCACCGTGGTGACGGTGATCGTTTCCAGCGAGACATCGGGTGCCGAAGCGACATGCGGGATCGTCAGCGGTTCCGCCGGGTTGTCGCAGGTGGAGGTCACCCGGTCGTTGTCGGTGACGGTCGGGGCGGCGTGCGCGACGACCAGGGGACCGGCGGCCAGAAGGGTGGCAGTGAGCGCGACAAGGGTGCGGCGAAAAGATGGCATCGCGGCAACTGTTCGCACTCCGGAGGCGCTTCACCTGCCTGGGCCGGAAGGTGAACTTCGTCACCCTCTACCGCATCGGGGGCGATCGCTAGGTTGTGACGATGACGATCGACTATCTCGCAGTGATCGCGGCGGAGAGCACCCGCCTGGGGCAGGCCCTCGACGCCGACCGGTCGGGTCGGATCCCGTGGTCTGACACATGGACCGTGGCGCAGTGCGTCCACCACGTGGCGGGCGCTCATCATGTCGTAGCCGAGGTGATCGCCGGCCGTCCCACCGCCGACTTCGGCCTCTTCGCCACTTTGGCCCGGCCCGACGTCGACGACCCCGGATTGGGAGCGTGGCTGACCGAAGGCACCGAAGCCCTCGTCACCCAACTCCGCGCCACCGATCCGCACGCCGAGTGCTGGTCGTGGTGGCCCGAAGGTCGCGATGCCAGGTTCTGGGCCCGGCGCATGGGCCAGGAGACGCTGGTGCACCGCTGGGACGCCGAGGCTGGTGCGGGCGTGGACCCCGAACCCATGGACCCGGCACTGGCCGCCGACGGCCTGGACGAGTATCTCGACGTCTTCGTCGGCATCAACCGGGTGCTCCACACGGCTCCTGCGGGGCCCTCGGTCCATGTGCACTGCACCGACACCGACGGCGAATGGCTGATCACCCTGCCGGCACCCGGCGAGCGCGTACTCACCCGCGAGCATGCCAAGGGCGACATCGCACTGCGCGGCGGCGCCGAGGCGCTTCTGCTGACGATGTGGGGCCGCCTCACACCCGCGGCCGCCGGCATCGACGTCGCCGGTGACGCCTCGGTGCTGGAGCAGTGGACGACGCTGTTCCCGTCGATGTGACCGGCGGGCACGACCGGCGCTGAGCCTCAGCCCGGCCCGACCGCCCACGCCTCCAGTAGCGCGTCGGTGGTGGTGAGGGTGGCCAGCAACGAGAGCGTGCGCCGGAACACCATCTGCACGTAGTCGTCGTCCACGCCGGCCACCGCGTCACGAGGAATCACCAGTTGGTAACCGTGGTTCACCGCTTCGAACGACAGCCCGAGAACGGCCACGTTCACCGACACGCCGGTCGCCACGATGGTGGAGATCCCTTGGTTACGCAGCACGGCGTCGAGTGACGTACCCGTCATGGGCGACACGCCGTGCAACCGACCCATGACGAAGTCGCCGTCCTTGGCGCCGATGCTGGCGTGCACGGTGGCGGGTCGCACCGGCTTGGCCCGCACCGGGGACAGTTCTCCCGCGGCGGCACCGACCAGACCGGTGAACAGGCGGGCGTTGCGGTTGCCGCCGCGGCCGTCGGGCCGCGAATCCACCGTGCAGTGCACCACCGGCATCCCGAGCAGGCGCGCCGCCGCCGCGAGGGCGGCGATGCGGGGCAGGACCGGCTCGGCGGCGCGAGCCAGATCGGGGATCACGCTGTGCTCACCGACGACGCCGTCCTGAACCTCGACGGTGAGGAACGCGGTGGTGGCGGGCGCCACCAGATCACGAAGGTTCATGCAGGACGTGCCTCCCGAGAAGCGGCAACTGACGTTCGTGTCAGCCCCCGTCGCCGCCAAGGGTAGGGTCCGCGCCGAGGGTGTTGCCGAGGGAGGGGAACCCAGATGAAGTTCGGGATCGCGCTAGGACGCGTCAACCATCGCTACTTCGACGAGATCACCCAGGAAGCCGACCGGCTGGGTTTCGAATCGGTGTGGTTCCCGGAGCACCTCGTGCTGCCGGTGGTCATGTCGGCCTCGCCGCACCCGGGGCAGGACCATCCCCCCATCCCGCCCGACATTCCCGTCTACGACGCGTTCACGTATCTGGCCTATCTGGCCGGCCGCACCCAGCAGATCCGGCTGGGCACCCACGTCTACAACCTGGGGCTCCGGCATCCGTTCGTGGCGGCTCGGGCGGTGCAGACCCTCGACGTCGTCTCCGGTGGGCGCGTCGAGTTCGGTATCGGCGCGTCGTGGCTGGCCCAGGAGTGGGAGGCGGCCGGTCTCGACTTCCACACACGGGGCCGGCGCGTGGACGAAGCCATCGAGGTGTGCAAGCGGTTGTGGAGCGAGGAGGTCATCGAACACCACGGCGAGTTCTTCGACTTCGGCCCGGTGATGTTCGAACCCAAGCCGGTGCAACGGCCGTGGCCCGCCATCCATGTCGGCGGCGAATCCCCTGCGGCGCTGCGGCGGGCCGCTCGGCTGGGTGACGGATGGATCGGCATCACCCACACACCCGAATCGGTGGCACGACCCGTGGCCCGGCTGGACAAGTTGCGGGCGGAGGCGGGTCGCTCCGATCAACGATTCGAGGTCACCGTGGGCGGCCCTGTCGACACCGCCGACGACATCGCCCGCTGGACCGACGCCGGCGTCCACCGCCTGATCGTGGCCCCGTGGCGCCGAGGCGTCGACGCCATCGAAGGTATGCGCCGCTTCGCCGACAAGCTCATGGGCGAGCAGCAGTGAGCCCGGTCGGTGGGATGAGAACGGCGCGCTGATGGATCTGGCCCTGACGGATCGGGTGGCGATCGTGACGGGAGGCAGCCAGGGCATCGGCCGCTCGATCGCCCTGACCCTGGCCGCCGAAGGCGCCGACGTGGTGCTGGTGGCGCGCCGCCGCGAGGGTCTCGACACGGTGGCCGCCGAGGTAATGGCGCTGGGCCGGCAGGTGGAGGTCGTCGCCGCCGATGTCACCGAACCGGGCAGCGCCGATGTCGTAGTCGCCGCGGCCACGGCCCGCTACGGGCGCGTCGACATCCTGGTCAACAACGCCGGAAAAGGTTCGCCCAAAGCCATGTTGGAGTTGACCGACGCCGACTGGCAGGCCAGTTGGGAACTCAACCTCATGAGCGCCGTGAGGCTCTCGATGACCTGCGTGCCGATGATGAAGGCACAGGGATGGGGCCGCATCATCAACATCTCGTCGCGCGTCGCCCGCGAACCCGACCCCTACTTCGCCCCCTACGCGGCGTCGAAGGCGGCGTTGGTGAACTTCTCCAAGAACCTGGCCAATGCGTTCTCGCCCCACGGCGTCCTCACCAACTGCATCGTGCCCGGCCTGATCCGCAGCGAGGCCGTCGACGAGGCGGCCCGCAAGAGCGCGGAGGCCACCGGCATCACGGTCGAGGAGGTGTTCGCGGCGACGCTGAAGAAGCGGCCCATCCCCGCGGGCCGCCTGGGCGAGCCCGAGGACGTCGCCTCGCTGGTGGCCCTGCTGGCCTCCGACCGCGGGTCATGGATCACCGGGTCCTGCTTCACCGTGGACGGTGGCATCGTGCGAAGCGACCGGTGACCCCCGGTGGACTTCGCTTTCGGCGCTGAGGAGGACGCGTTCCGCCAGGAGTTGCGGACGTTCCTCGACGAGCAACTCCCCGAATGGTGGCGGGGCATGTTCGTCGCCGACGAGCGGGCCATCCCCGAGACCCGGCGCATCTGCGGGCTGCTGGCGGAACGGGGCTGGCTCACCATGGCGTGGCCGCCCGAGTTCGGGGGCCGGGGCGCCAGCGTGTGGATGCAGACCGTGGTGCGCGAGGAGATGTGGGCGCACGAGGAGCCCCGAGGCCCGCAGTACATGAACCTCAACTACATCGGCCCGATGCTGATGCGGGCCGGCACGCCGGCCCAGCAGGAGGAATTCCTGCCACCCATGGCCCGAGGCGAGGTGATCTGGTGTCAGGGCTTCTCCGAACCCGACGCCGGTTCGGACCTGGCCTCGCTGCGGACGCGAGCCACCGATCGCGGCGACCACTTCGTGGTCGACGGTCGCAAGATCTGGACCAGCTACGCCGATTCGCCCGCCGACTGGTGCCTGCTGCTGGTGCGCACAGACCTCGACGCCCCCAAGCACAAGGGCATCTCGGTGCTGCTGGTCGACATGACCACGCCCGGGATCACGGTGCGCCCGATCGACACGCTGGCCGGGCCCCGGGAGTTCAACGAGGTCACCTTCGATGGGGTGATCGTTCCCCGCACCCGTCTCCTGGGCACGCAGAACGAGGGATGGGATCTCGTGGTCACCGGCCTCACCTTCGAGCGCGCCGGCATCGCCCGCTACGCCCGGGCCGGTCGGATCATCGAGCTGCTGGTCGAGTGGGCCAACGACTCGGGACGAAGCGGCGATCCGGGGGTTCGGCGCGCGCTGGCCGAACTGCGGGTGCGCTACGAGGCGGCCCGGTTGCTGAACTACCGCGCCCTGTCGCTCCAGGCCGCCGGTGAGGTCCCCAGCACCGAGGCCTCCATCGCCCGCATCCACAACGGGCAGCTCGAACAACTCGTGAGCCAGGTGGGCTTGGAGCTGTTGGGTCCCACCGCCCAACTCGGCGCCGAGGACCGCTACGCACCGCTGGCCGGCGCGGTACGCCGTCACTGGACCCGCAACGTGCCGACCACCATCGCCGCGGGCACGCTGGAGATCCAGAAGAACGTTGTCGCCCAACGGGGCCTGGGCCTGCCCCGGCCGAGCTGACCGGCCGAACCGACCTCCCACGGACATGGACCTCACCCTCGACCCCGACCACCAGCTCCTCGCAGAGACGGCTCGCTCCTTCGTCGAGCGCTCCTGTCCCACCAGCCGGGTGCGCGCCGCCGCCGCCGCGCCCG
>JANMIX010000794.1:0-3022 GCA_031376015.1 Acidimicrobiia bacterium
CCCACCACCTGGTCGTGGTGCAGGGTGCCCGCGGCGGCCACCACCACGTTGGCGGGGCGATAGTTCGTCACGAAGAAGGACCGCACCAGGGGCACGGTCATGGCCGCCACGGTGTCCTCGTCGCCCAGGACCTCACGGCCCAGCGGGTGGCCCGGGAAGCAGGCCTCGGCCAGGGCGGTGAGCACCTCGTCGTCGGGGGTGTCGTGCGCCAAGGCCAGTTCTTCGAGGATCACCTCTCGTTAGGCGTCCAGGTCGCCCTCGCGCAGGGCGGGTGCGGCGAGCACCTCGGCCAGGGTGGAGATCCCCAGGTCGAACGCACCGGCGGGGAGGCGGGCGTAGTACGCCGTGTGCTCCTGGCTGGTGTAGGCGTTCATCTCGCCGCCCACACTGTCGATGGCCTCGGCGATCTGGCGCGCCGAGCGCGTCTCGGTGCCCTTGAAGATCAGGTGCTCGAGGAAGTGCGAAGCACCGGCGATGGCCGCGGCCTCGTCACGGCTGCCAACCCCGACATAGACGCCGAGGCTGACCGATCGGGCGCCCGGGATGTGCTCGGTGAGCACCCGGACGCCCGATGGCAGTTCAGTGCGCGTCAGCGCGGTGGGTTTCAGCGACGCCGGCTTCGGCCGCGGTCGCCGCCACGGCCACGATCGCCGCCACGGCCACGATCGCCGCCCTCGCTGGAGGGAGCGGCCGGGCCAAGGTCGCCGAGGTCGGCGCTGATCTCGGCATCGAAGGCGTCATCGAAGGACACGCTCTCGCGTGCCGGCGCGCTCTCGCCGCTGTCGCGGGCGGGGCGGCTCTCACGAGCGGGACGGCTGTCGCCGCCGCTGCTCGCGGGCGCATCGCCGTCGCTGCCGAGGGGGGTGACCGGTGACAGCGACACCTTGCCCTGCGGGTCGACGTCGTCGACACGGACCTCGACCTCGTCGCCGAGCGAGAGAACGTCCTCCACCTGGTTGATGCGCCGACCGCCGCCCATCTTGGAGATGTGCAGCAGGCCGTCGCGGCCGGGGAGGATGTTGACGAAGGCGCCGAACTTGGTGATGTTGACCACCCGGCCCTTGTAGACCTCGCCCACGCCCGCTGTGGGCGGGTGCAGGATGAGGTTGATCTGACGCTTGGCCTCTTCGACGGCGCTGCCATCGACCGAACCGATGCTGACCGTGCCCACGATGCCGTCGTCGTCCACGGAGATGTCGGCGCCGGTCTCCTGCTGGATGGCGTTGATGACCTTGCCCTTGGGGCCGATGACCTCACCGATCTTGTCGATCGGGATCTCGAAGCTGACGATCTTGGGAGCCGTCGCACCCACCTCGGGGCGAGGCTCGGCGATGGCCTTGTTCATCACCTCGAGGATCTGCATGCGGGCTTCCTTGGCCTGCTCCAGCGCCTGGGCCAGCACGTCGGCGGGAAGGCCGTCGATCTTGGTGTCGAGCTGCAGGGCGGTCACGAACTCGGCCGTACCGGCCACCTTGAAGTCCATGTCACCGAAGGCGTCTTCGGCGCCGAGGATGTCGGTGAGGGTCGTGTACTTGCCCTCGGCGTAGACGAGGCCCATGGCGATGCCGGCCACCGGCGCCTTGAGGGGCACACCGGCGTCCATCATCGACATCGACGAGGCGCACACCGAGCCCATGGAGGTGGAGCCGTTGGAGGCCAGCACTTCGGACACCAGGCGCAGGGTGTAGGGGAACTCCTCCTTGGAGGGAACCACCGGCAGCAGGGCCCGCTCGGCCAGCAGGCCGTGGCCGATCTCGCGTCGCTTGGGGCTGCCCACGCGGCCGGTCTCGCCGTTGGCGTGGGGCGGCATGTTGTAGTGGTGCATGTAGCGCTTCTTGGTTTCCGGCGCCAGGGTGTCGAGCATCTGGTCCATGCGGGGCATGCCCAGGGTGCAGACGTTGAGGACCTGGGTCTCGCCCCGCTGGAACAGGCCCGAACCATGGGCGGTGGGGAGCACGGCGACCTCGGCCGAGACGCTGCGGAGATCGCGGGGGCCGCGACCGTCGATGCGGACGCCCTCTTCCACGATGCGCTTGCGGATGAGCTTCTTCTGCAGGGCCCGGGTGGCCGCCTTGACCTGCTTCTCCTCGCCGGCGAGGGGGCCGCCCTCGCCGCACAGGGTGGCCATGATGTCGGCCGTGGCGGCGTCGGTGGCCTCGTTGCGGGAGGCCTTGTCGGAGATGGTGGACGCCTTGGCGACGGCATCACTGCCCGCCTCGGCCACCTTGGCGAGGATCTCCTCGGTGTAGTCGAGCTGGTCTTCGTAGCTGATGGGCGGGCGCACACCGGCGGCCTTGGCCAGCTCCAACTGCAGGTCGATGGACTCACCGATCCAGGTCTTGGACAGCTCCAGGCCCTGGGCGATGACGTCCTCGGTGACCTTGGGGGCACCGGCCTGGTAGTAGTCCCACGCCTTCTCGGTGCCGCCGGCCTCCACCATCATGATGGCGATGTCGCCGGCGTCGGTGCGGCGCCCGGCCACCACCAACTCGAAGGTCGACTCGTCGCCCTCGTCGTAGGTGGGGTGCGGGATCCAGTTGCCCTGCTGGTCATAGGCCACCCGTACGGCGCCGATGGGGCCGTCGAAGGGGATGCCCGAGAGCATCAGCGCCGCCGAGGCACCGTTGATGCCCAACACGTCCTGGGGGTTCACCTGATCGGCGCCCAGCACGGTGATGACGACCTGGGTCTCGTTGCGGTACCCGGCGGGGAAGCTGGGGCGCAGGGGACGGTCGATGAGGCGGCAGTTCAAGATGGCGGCGTCGCTGGGACGGCCCTCCCGGCGGAAGAACGAGCCGGGGATCTTGCCGGCCGCATAGGCCCGCTCCTCGACATCCACAGTGAGGGGGAAGAAATCGATGCCCTCGCGCACGCCCTTGGAGGCGTTCGCAGTGGCGAGCACGGTCGTACGACCGATGGACGCCAGGACAGCGCCCTGGCTCTGCTGCGCGAGCTTGCCGGTCTCGAAGGACAGGGTTTTGTCGGTTCCCGACACGGGTCCCGACACTCGGATGGCGTCTGC
>JANMIX010000805.1:0-6826 GCA_031376015.1 Acidimicrobiia bacterium
CGCGGCCACCGGCCCACCGTCGGCACCGACCACCGGCTCCGCGACCGAGAAGTGGGCGGCGGTCGACCGGCTGGCATCGGACTGACCGTTGAGCACCGCCCGCGCCAGCGGCAACAGGACCGAGAGTTGCGGGGCCGAACCGGTCTGGGCGATGACCCGCTGGCGGTCCACCAACGCGATCCCGTAGCCGGAGATCTCCCGGCGGGCGGAACCGACCCGTGCCTGCAGATAAGTGGAATCGAGTTGCGAGGTCACTACCACCGCACCGAACAGAGTGTTGTCGAAGGCGACCGCCCGGGCACCGATGGCGAAGGCACGGCCGCCCACCACCGCCACCGATTGGCGCTCGTTCTGGCTGCTCAGGGTCTCGGCCACCACCTGGTTGCCCGACAGGGCCGCCGCATCACTGGCCGACGGACTCCCGACCGCGACCAGCACACCCCCCTTGTGGTCCACCAGGATGATCGGCCCCACCCGCGGGTCGTTGGTGCGCTGGTTCTCGGCCAGCTGGCGGAGCGCCTCGGTGAGGAAGGTCCGGTCCCCGGCAGTGCCCAACCCGGTGGCGAAGTCGCGCAGGGCGGTGGACGAACGGGCGTTGTTGGCGAGCACCCGGGCAATGAGATTGGCTCCGTTGAGGGCCTGCACCCCTTGCGCCGAGGCGGCGTCGGCCTCGGCCATGGCCTCACCACCGAATCGACGGCGAGCCTCGTGTTCCACGTTGTTGGAGATGACCACCGACAGGCTGATGGCCACCGCCAGCACCACTCCGAGGAGGATGGCGGCCGAACTGGCAGCGATGCGGGTCGGGATCGAGCGGCGGCCCGCGACCAGAAAGGCACAGCCGAGGCCGATGGCACCGAACCCGCGGGCCAGGTCCCCGGCCGTGTCCGCCCCACCGGCGATGGCCACCTCGGAGACGGCGAGGAAGGCGTAGGAGAACCACAGCACGGTGCGGCTGGACGTGCCGGCGTTCCAGGAGAACAGCGCCGGCAGCATCAGCAACACACCCGCAACCCGCAGCAGTACCACGCCGGCATCGGTGGGGTTCGCGACGATCAGCGAGCCGTGCAGGAACGACCCGGCAGCCAGCGCTCCCAGGCCCAACGCGGTGGTGAGCCGCACGGGGGCGCGATCGACGATCAGTTCGGGCCGGAGCAACACGAAGCTCAAGCCGGCGAGGGCCACCAGGAACAGGGCGAACTCGCCGGCGAACTGCAGTTGTGCCGCTGAGGTGGTCACTACAGGCCCCTACCACGACGCGCGCGGTCGCGGCTTCGGAAGCTCGGGCGCGAGAACACGCTGGGCATTGTCAAGTGCATCGGCTGGTGTGGGACCTGCAGTAGGTGCCGAATTGTGCCCCACGCGGCGCCTCCGGAGGTGGGAGCCTCAGCTCGTCGCCCCCGGGGTGCCCATGGTCAGGGCGTTGCCACCCAGGCCGGCGAGCGCCACCAGCGCGTCATCGAGTTTCTCGACGGGAATGATCTGCACCTTCCCGGCCGCCTTCCTGGTGGCGTCGGTGAAGTTGCACGAGCCGTTCGGCTTCCCACAATCCCGATCGGCTGGCACCAGGAAGGTGCCGATGTGGGCCTTTGCGACCGTGGCCACCTTCTGCTCGATGCCCCCGATGGGACCAACGGTGCCGTCCTCGAAGATCTCGCCGGTGACCGCCACCTCCTGGCCACCCGTGAGTTCGCCGGGGGTGAGCGCATCGAGCACACCCAGGGTGAAGGCGAGCCCGGCACTGGGCCCACCCACGTCGTCGGTGCGGATGTTCACCGAGAACGGGAGTTGCGGGTCGGCGACGTCGGTGGTCGACACCCCGAGGAACGCCTTGGCGGCGGCGTCGGGTCGCGTGCCGAGGGTGACCTTCAGCGACACCGGAGCCGAACGGTCGACGTGCTGGACGGTCAGGGTCACGACATCGCCGGGCCGGTGTTCGGCCAGCCGGTCCCGGAGTTGCACACCGGTGAAGACCTTCGCCCCGTCGACCGCCACGATGGTGTCGCCGGGCTTCAGCCCGGCCTTCTCGGCGGACTGCCCCGGCTCGACCTGCACAACCCCCGCGCCGACGGCCACGGTCGGCACCTTGTAGCCCAGCTTGCGCAACGCCACGATGGCCGAGGTGTCCTTGGCCGCACGCATCTGGAACTGATTGGACGCGTTGTTCTGAGCTTGGGTCTGGTTGCCGAAGATCTGCTCGCGGCGGACCACGAGGTCGTCGGGGTTTCGCTGCGCCTCGAAGCGCTCGAATGCGGTCACGTCGTCGTCCTCGGACACGGTGACGAAATCGATCGTGCCGGCCGGGGGGTAGACCTTCGGGCCGCCCTGGCCCAACGCGATGCGATCCTTGGTCGAGTAGGTGTGACCGGGCGCCAGGATCACGTAGTCGACCTTGATGGTCATGGAGGCGATGACGCCACCGACGACCACCACGACAAGCGCCCCGAGGATCCAGGAGGCAACGACCCCCTTGCGCCACCGGGGCCGCGACGGCGGTGGCTCCCCTTCGGAGAGCGTTACGATCGGTTCCACGGTGTCCACGCTGGTGATCTGCCTCGTTCTTGTCGGCCTGGTTGCCGCCGCGGCCTTACGGGCCCGGGCGCGTCGACGTGTAGACCGCAAGCCTGCCACGCCCCGAGGCCGGTTGGAACGCGCCAACGAACTGCGATGGTGGGCACGACTCGGCGCTGTCGTGAAATTGGCGGTTGTGGTGGTCCTGGTCGGCGCCTCGGCCGCCATCGCCATCGGTCTCGCGCTGGTCGGCCTGATGACCGGTCTTCGCACCGCCATCGGATGACGGAGGGTCGCGACCCCTGGCGGCGGCGCCGGGACATCGTCCTGGCCGGCCACCGCGGCGACGCCACCGTGGCCCGCGACGCGCTATCGGACCCGGACGCGAGCGTGCGGGTCTCGGCGGTGGGTGCGCTGGCCCGCTCCGGGCAGCTCACCGACGCCGAGCTGTCGGCCGCCCTGGTCGACCCCGAGGCCACCGTGCGCCGCCGAGCGGTCGAGGTAGCTGCCACCGGCGCAGCCCGCGGTGATCTCACCGCTCTTCTGACCGACGCCGATCCGGTCGTGGTGGAGGTGGCCGCGTGGGCACTCGGGGAACTACCCGGACCCGCCCCCGCCACCGTGGAGGCATTGATCGCGCTGGTCCACGGGCCTGGGCATCCCGACGCCCTGGTGCGCGAGGCCGCCGTCGCCGCCCTCGGCTCGCTCGGCGACCCCGCCGGGCTGCCGGCGATCCTGGCCGCCACCACCGACAAGGCGACCGTGCGCCGTCGCGCGGTGCTGGCCCTGGCGGCCTTCGACAGTCCCGAGGTGGACGAGGCGCTGGCCCGAGCCCGCACCGACCGTGACTGGCAGGTCCGGCAGGCCGCGGAGGATCTCCTGCCAGAAGACCTGCACTAGCGTTCCCGCCGATGGCCGACTCCCACGCCCGCTGGGTCGACCGTGACGCCTCGGTCGTGTGGCACGGCTTCACGCAGATGTCGGTCTACGGCGACAACTCCCCGATCGTCGTCGACCGGGCCGAGGGCCGCGAGCTCATCGACGTCGACGGCCGCCGCTATCTCGATGCGATCTCGTCGCTGTGGGTGACCACCCTCGGGCACCGCGTTCCCGAACTCGACGCCGCCCTGCTGGCCCAGGCGGGACGCGTGTCGCACTCGACCATGTTGGGCAACGGGAACCGCGTCGTGATCGAACTGGCCGAGGCTCTGGCGGCGGTGGTGCCGGTCGCAGCGCCCCACTTCCTCTTCGCTTCCGACGGCGCCGCGGCGGTGGAGCAGTCGCTGCGGATCGCGATGCAGTACTGGACCAATCTTGGAGTCCGCGGCCGAGACACCTACCTCGCCTTCGGTGGGGCGTACCACGGCGACACCATCGGCTCGTTGTCGGTCGGCGACGGCGGGTTCGGCACCACGGTGTTCGACCCGCTGCGGTTCCCGGTGCTGCGCTGCCCCGCCGGCGACATCGCCGCCGCCACCGCCGCTATTCGCGACAACGCCGGCCAGCTGTGCGCGGTGGTACTCGAACCGCTGGTGCAGGGCGCGGCCGGGATGGTGCTGCACGAGCCGGCCTTCGTGCAGGCCGTGGCCGGCGCCTGCGCCGAGCACGACGTGCTCTTCGTCGCGGATGAGGTCGCCACCGGCTTCGGACGCACCGGCACCCTCTTCGCACTGGAGCAGTGCGGGGTGCAGGCCGACCTCCTCTGTCTGGGCAAAGGCCTCACCGGTGGCTACCTCCCCATGTCGGTCACCGTCGCGGCGGGCCGAGTCTTCGAGGCGTTCAACGGCCCCGATCTGTCGGACCGAACCCTCTACCACGGGCACTCCTACTCCGGGAACGCACTGGCGGCCGCGGTGGCGCTCGCCCACCTCGAGTTGCTGGCCGACGGAACCGTGCTGGCCAACGCAGTGGCCCGAGGCGAACAACTGGGCCGGCGCCTCGACGAATCGGTGGCCCCGCTGCCCGGTGTGCGAGAGATCCGCCGGAAGGGTCTGATGACCGGCATCGAACTGGCACCGCCGGTGGAGGGAATGCGTTGGGGTCGCCGGGTGAGCGCCGCCTGTGTACGGCGAGGCGTTCTGATTCGGCCACTGGGCGACGTCGTGGTGCTGATGCCCATGCTCACCTCCACCGCCGAGGAGATCGACAGGATGACGGACGTCGTCGCCGCCGCCATTGCCGAGGTCACCTCCTTTTGAGCGATCCGGGCGGTTGGGCTGCCGCCCTCGCGGCGCGCCTCGACGCCGTCGAGCAAACCGGACGGCGCCGCCACATCCGTTCCCTGGACGGACCTGGCCCTCACTTCCTCCTCGACGACGGACGCCAGGTGGTGTCCTTCGCCTCCAACGACTACCTCGGCCTCAGCCAGCACCCGAAGGTGACTGCCGCCGCCATCGACGCCGTCCGGCGCTGGGGGGCGGGGTCGGGATCGGCTCGCCTCATCGTCGGGGACCGCCCACCGCACCGCGCGCTCGAGGCGGCCCTGGCCGACTGGAAAGGCACGGACGCGGCGCTGGTGCTGCCCACCGGTTTCAGCGCCAACCTCGCCGTGATGAGCACGCTCGCCACTCCGGAAACACTCGTGCTGTCGGACGAGTTGAACCACGCGTCGATCATCGACGGTTGCCGGCTGTCGAAAGCCACCGTGGCCGTGTACCGACACGGCGACACCGAACATGCGGCCCGCTTGGCCGCCGCACACCGCGGTCCGGTCCTGGTCGTGACCGACACCGTGTTCTCCATGGACGGCGACCTGGCTCCGGTACCCGAACTCATCGAACTGTGCCTCGAGCGGGACGCGCTGCTGGTGCTCGACGAGGCCCACGCCGTGCTCGGTCCCGACCTGGGGACCGTGCCTGCGGAACTGAACCTCGTGCGCGTCGGCACGCAATCCAAGACGCTGGGATCGCTCGGCGGCTTCGTGGCCGCGTCGCGATCGGTGATCGACTTGCTCATCAGCACTGCCCGGCCGTTCATCTTCACCACGGCGCCGACACCGGCCGACACCGCGGCGGCGCTGGCCGCCCTCGAGGTGGCGCGCAGTGAGGAAGGCGAAGCCCTCCTCACTCGCCTGCGTGCCCACGTGGAGCGGGTGGCACCCGGCCACCCCTCGCCCATCGTGGCCATCGTCCTCGGTGAGGAAGCCCGGGCGATGGAAGCGGCCGAGCACCTGCTCGAGACCCACGGTCTGCTGGTCCCCGCCATCCGGCCACCGACGGTGGCGCCGGGCACCTGCCGGCTGCGGGTTGCCCTTTCCGCTGCGCACACCGAGACCGACGTCGACCGTCTGGCCAAGGCGCTGGCCGAGTTGTGATCACGCTCCTGTGCGCCGGCACCGGCACCGACGTCGGCAAAACCTGGGTGGGCGCCGAAACGCTGCGACGCCTTCGCGCCGCCGGCTTCACGGTCGCGGCTCGCAAGCCGGTGCAGTCCTTCGATCCGCTCTCGAGCGAACCGACCGACGCTGAGGTGCTCGCCAAGGCGACCGGCCAGAGAGCGACCGACGTGTGCCCGCCCGAGCGGAACTATCCGCTGGCGATGGCCCCGCCCATTGCCGCCACCCTGCTGGGCACCGAGGGATGGCTGCTATGCGACCTCGCCGAGGAACTCGAGGTGCCGGAGGATCTCGACGTGTTCTGGGTCGAGACGGTCGGCGGCCCGCGTTCGCCGATGGCGGACGATGGCGATTCGGCCGACCTGGCCCGGTGGGTGCAGCCCGATGCCGTGGTGCTGGTGGCCGACGCCGGCCTGGGCACCATCAATGCAGTGCGCCTGTCGGTGCTGCCCTTCGCGGGCCGGACGGTGCTGGTGGTGCTGAACCGGTTCGACGCCGGCGACGACATCCACCGCACGAACCACCTGTGGCTCGCCGGCGAGGGGTTCGATGTGCTGCGAGGCCCGGCCGAACTGGCCGACCGTCTTGCCGCGTCGATCAGCGGCGGGCACCCATGAACATGTGGCGGAGCTGGTCGTAGCTCTCGATGACCCGGCCGGCCCCCATGACCACGCACTCGAGTGGAGCCTCCACCAGGTGCACGGGGATCTCGGTCTCCTCGGCGATACGCAGATCGAGACCGCGCAACATGCCGCCGCCACCCACCAGGTACATCCCCTTGAGAATCAGGTCCTGGGCCAGCTCGGGCGGTGCCTCACCCAGGCAGGACACCACCGAGGCGCAGATGGCGGCCACCTGCTCCTCGATGGCGATGCGGACCTCGTCGGGCGACAGGATCACGGTCTTGGGTAACCCACTCATCAGGTCCCGCCCTCGGACCTCGGCCTTGAATTCGTCCACTGTCGGATAGGCGGAGCCGAT
>JANMIX010000026.1:0-2405 GCA_031376015.1 Acidimicrobiia bacterium
CAGCGCCCGGTGCGAGATCTGCACCCCTTTGGGGCGCCCGGTGGAGCCCGAGGTGTAGATCACATAGGCCCGGTCCTCGGCGGTGGCGGCATTGGCGGACGCAGTGGCGTCGAGGGCCTCGAGCCGGGCCTGCTCGGCGGGATCGTCGAGGATCACCCGGGGGTGGTCACCTTCGGGCAAGCGATCGAGCAGGTCCCGCTCGGTCACCACCGCCGTCACCTGCGCGTCCTGCACCATGTAGGCGAGACGGTCGAGCGGGTAGGCGGGGTCGAGGGGGACGTAGGCGGCACCGGCCTTCAGCACGCCGTACAACGCCACCACCATGTCCACCGACCGCTCGACGCAGACCGCCACCAACGTGCCTGCGCCGGCACCCAGGCCGGCCAGACGCCGGGCCAGACGGTTCGACCGGGCATCGAGTTCGTCGTAGGAGAGTGAGCGCACACCGTCGGTCACGGCGAGCTTGCTGCCCAGCCGGGCCGTGGTGGCCCCGATCAGGTCGGTGAGGAGGGCGCCGCGGGGATAGTCGTGCGCGGTGTCGTTCCACCGTTCGACGACCAATTCGGTCTCGGGCTCGCTCAGGAGCCGCAGTGCCCCCACCGGGGTGTCGGGCCGGGCCACGGCGTCGGCCAGCAACACCTCCACGTGTTCGACCAGGCGGCCGACCGTCGCCTCATCGAAGAGGTCGGTGGAGTACTCGGCCCGCAACTCGGCGGCACCGTCACGCACTCCGGCCAGCAGCGACAGGTCGTACTTGGTGCCCCCCAGGTCGAGACCCCGCACGGTGGCCGGCACGCCTCCCAACTGGAACTCCTCGCGCGAGCCGGGATCGAAGATCATCACCACCTGGAACAGCGGGGGCCGCGACAGGTCCCGGGTGGGGTTCACGGCCTCCACGATGCGCTCGAAGGGGAGTTCACCGTGGGCGAAGGCCTCGGTGGGGGTGCTGCGGGTGGCGTCGAGCCGTTGCCGGATGGTTTGCTCGGCCGGGCCCCGCAGCCGCATCGGCAACTTGTTGTGGAACGTACCTATGAGGCCGTGGTTCTCGGGC
The DNA here is from genome assembly GCA_031376015.1 of Acidimicrobiia bacterium. GTDB lineage: Bacteria > Actinomycetota > Acidimicrobiia > Acidimicrobiales > JACDCH01 > JANMIX01. The sequence goes on from JANMIX010000026.1 coordinate 1,052, forward strand.
CGGAAGCGACCGGTCACCGGCGACCCGACGACGACGTCGTCCTGCCGGGCATGGCGGCTCAGCACGACGCCGAAGCCGGCCAGGAGCACGGCATACGGCGACACCGAGGATTCCCGGGCGAAGGCGTTGACGGCTTCCCACCAACCCGGCGCCGGGGCATGCACCAGTTGGGCACCGCGGAAGCTGGGCTCGGGGGGGCGGGGCCGGTCGGTAGGCAGATCGATGGCCGCCGGGGCGCCCGCCAGAGTGGTGGCCCAGAAGGCGACGTGACCGGCCTCGCCGTCGCGCTGGGCGGCCAGCCAGGCCGTGACGTCGTGGTACTGCACGGCGAGGTCGGCCAGCGCCGGCTCCTCACCGGCCACGGCGGCCCGATAGAACTCCGACAACTCGTCGAGGAGGACCTTTCGGGACCCCTCGTCGGAGGCGATGTGGTGGGTGGCCAGCACCAACTGATCTCTCGGCGCACCGTCATCGCCGAGGTGCATCAGCAGGGCCCGAAGCAACGGCGGAACCCCCAGATCGAAGGGCTGACGGGCCAGTTCGTGGGCCAGGATCTGGGCGGTGGACTCCTGCTCGTCGGCAGCCGGCCCGTCGAGCCAGCGCTCCTCGAGGGGCACCCGACCCGGCGGTTGCACCCGAACCTCGGGCGATCCGGTGTGACCGGGAACGAACGCCGAGCGCAGGATCTCGTGGCGGGCCACGAGGGCATCGAGGGCGGTCTGCAGGGCGGCGGCGTCGAGCCGGGCCGGCACCGTCAGAAAACGCGTCACGTTGTAGGTGGCCAGGCCCGGATACAGCCGGTCGACCAACCAGAGCCGTTCCTGGGCGGGCGACAGCGGCGCCGGCGTGTTCGAGGGCAGGCGCGTGATGCCGGCCGCCGAACGGGACGCAGCCAGGCGCCGCTCCAAGAGTGCTCGCTTTGCCGGGGAGAGTCCCGAGATCCGGTCCTCGCTCACGCGTTACATCCGCCTGTCGTTTGGGTTTGCCGCCTCTCTATCGCGTCGCCCACGAGGAGAGCGGCGGTCACGGGTCGGTGGGGCTCACGAAGCATCACACTGTAGCGAAATGGCTTCGGCGGCCCCGACGACGTGCTATGCCCTTTCGCCGTGACCGGTGCCGTCCTCCCCCTCGAGACCCAACGTGAGCTCATGGACCGCAACCTCGTGTCGTATGTGCGGCACATGGCCGAATTCGCGGTGACAGGACTAGTTGGAGAGGACGATGACCTCATCCTCTTCGCCGGTTCCATCGACTACCCGGGCACCTACGTGAACGGAGTGATGCGGAAATCCCGCTCGTCGATCGCACCGGAGGAACTGCTGGCGCGTGCCGACCAGTTCTTCGCGCCGCTCAA
>JANMIX010000070.1:0-11126 GCA_031376015.1 Acidimicrobiia bacterium
GCGGCAACGATCAGGTCGCCTGTCTGGTGACGGTGCCACCGGTGTCGGCCAGGAAGTCCGACCTCGACCGCTTGCTGGCCGCCACCATCGATTTCGCGCAGTTGGCGGCGGGGATGCTGGCGGACGGCATCGTGGCGATGATCGAGCGGGCGACGATCGCCAAACGCCTGAAGAGCACCATCGACTCCCGGGCCTATTCGATCGTCTACCAACCCATCGTCGACCTGCACCTGGACGTGCTGGCCGGCTACGAAGCCCTCACCCGCTTCCACGACGGGGCATCCACCGAAGGCACGTTCCTGCAGGCGGCCGCCGTCGGTATCGGCCATGAGCTCGAGTTCGTAACTCTCCGCGATGCGTTGCTGGGCGCCCACCGGCTCCCCGACGACGCCTGGCTCTCGGTCAACGTGTCGCCCAGCCTCACGCTGCGCACCGACGATCTACGGCTCCTGCTGTCGGGCCACACGCGGCAGGTGGTGCTGGAGGTGAGCGAGCACGAGTCGGTGCCCGACTACGAAGCGCTGCGACAGGCGGTGGCGGGCATGGGTGCGCGCGTGCAGCTCTCCGTCGACGACGCCGGTTCGGGCTTCGCCAGCCTCGCTCACATCCTGGCCCTCAAGGCCGAGTTCGTGAAGCTCGACCAAACCTGGGTGCGGGGCATCCACACCGACCCTTCACGGCAGGCGCTCGTCGCCGGCTTGCAGTACTTCGCCCGCGAGACGGGTGCCTCGATCATCGCCGAGGGCGTGGAGGAGGTCGAGGAGGTGACGTCGCTGCGCGAGATCGGAGTGCGCTTCGCCCAGGGCTTCCTGCTGGGCCGCCCGGCGTCGTACTGAGGAGCGCCCTACCTCACTCGTGCAGGTCGATGCGGCTGAAGGAGAAGGCGACCAGATGGTCGACGAAGGGTTCCCCGTCGCCCTCCCAACAGGCCAGGGCCTGACGCCGGCTTCGGCGCCCGATCATGATGCGGGCCAGTTCGGCATCGCTGGCCCGCAATGTGGCCCCCGGTTCGCCCTCGCCCAGCAGCCACTCGCCGCTCGTCCCCACCACCCGCACCGGCGGCCGGCCGGCCTCCGCCCAGCCCCGTCCGAACCCCTTCGTCAGCCGTTCGAGCATCCAGCCCAGCACGGGAAGGTCGGTGCCGCCAGGGGTGCCCAGCGCCCCCCGCACGTCCTGTTCGTGGGTCCACTGGTCCATGACCACGCGCGGATCAGCAGCGTCGCCGAACTGGGCGAGCGCCTCCGCGAATCGGTGGCCCTTCTCGTCGAGTTCCGCCACCACGTCGCTGAAGGAGTGGCCCCGCCGAGCTTCGACCTGCGCCGCGGTCCACGGATCGGTGGCGACCCCGTCGTCGAGACGGCCGGCCAGCACGTCGTCGGCGACCCCGGCCTGGTGGGAGTAGACATCCTTCACCGTCCAGTCGGGGCAGGCCGGCACGGGGATTGCGGCCTGAGTCTCAGAGAGCGGGGCCGCGACGGCGAGCAACCGTTCGAGTCCCTCGCGGTAGTACCCGGCAATGACGCTCATGAGCGCGGAACGCTAGCCGCAGCTTGTTCCCCATGGCGGCGGGAGACGGCGGCGGCGGCGGTGCCGTAGCGTTCGGCACCCATGCTGGATCACGTCTTCACCGACGCCATCGGCGCCCTGCGCGACACCTTCGAGAACGCCCTGCTGGAACGGCAGGCGTTCGAGGAGCGGTTCCAGGCCGACGTGCTGCTCGGCGATCTCACCTGGGAGACCACCTACGGCCTGCCCGGCGAGGGCAGCCCACCGAGGGTGCGGGCCGACATCACCCTCGACTGGCCCACCTGGGCGCAAACCGCCTATCGGTCCTGGTACATCGGCGAGGCCCTCGAGGAGGGTCCCCGCATCGATATCGAGATCGTCCTGCGCATCCAGCGCCTGGCGTCGCTGCCGGATCCCAAAGCGATGCTGGCCGCGCTGCCCGAGCAGAGCCCGCCTATCGGCATCGAGACCCTGGAGCGAACCGGGCCCACGATCGAGACCATCTACGGGCGCGACCTGGACGATCCCGAGTTCGCCATCGAGGTGAGCTACGAGGGCAGCTACGAACTCGATGAGGCCACGCTGAAGGACGGCTCGGTGCTCGACACCCACTTCAACGCGATGGGCGGCTGGATCGCCGCCACCCTGGTGAAGCTCGGGGACCTGACCTATGAGTTCCTGCCCCCCGAGAGCGACGACGACCTGTAGCAGCAGACCTCAGGCACCCAGTTGGTGCAGCTCGACCTGATTGCCACTGGGGTCGTAGAGAAACGCTTGCAGGCTGGTACCGATGGGGCTGGGATCGCTCACCTCGACTCCGCGGTCGCGCAGCTGTGCCACGGTGGCACCGAGATCGTCGACCAGCACCGCGAAGTGGGGGCCCGAGGCGGGCGGCGGCGGCAACTCGAGCAGGTGAACCTGCTGGCCCCCTCCTTCGAGCCAGGCCCCGGCGATGCCCAGATCGGGCCGATCCTGCCGGCACGAGAAGCCCAGCACCTCGGTGTAGAAGTCGATCGCCTTGGCCACGTCGTTCACGTTGATCGACACGTGGTGAATTCCCCGCGGTTGCACGCCCGCATTCTGCCCCAGCGTGCCGCGGCCGGCCACGAAGTGCTAGGCACCGGACCATGACCGGAACCGATGTCGTCCTGGTGGAGGTGAGCGAACGGATCGCCACCATCACGCTCAACCGTCCCGCGGCCCGCAACGCCCTGTCCCGCGAGGTGCTGCGCACCCTGCCCCGGGTCATCCGGGAACTCGAGGCCGACGAAGCCGTCGACGTGATGATCCTCACCGGCGCCGATCCGGCCTTCTGCGCGGGGCTCGACCTCAAGGAGTTGGGTTCAGACGACCGGGGCGACGAGCCCAGCATGGCGGCGCCCACCACCGGGGCCCGGGGGCCGATGCCGGCTCGGGTGAAGCCGCTGCTCGGCGCCGTCAACGGCGTGGCCGTCACCGGCGGGCTGGAACTGGCGCTGGCCTGCGACTTCCTGGTGGCATCGGAGCGGGCCCGCTTCGCCGACACCCATGCCCGCGTGGGCGTGCAGCCCGGCTGGGGGCTCTCGGTCCTGTTGCCCCAGGCCGTGGGCCTGCGCCGCGCACGCGAGATGAGCGCAACCGGCAACTTCGTGGACGCCCAGACTGCCCTGGCCTGGGGCTTGGTCAACCATGTGGTGGGGCATGACGAGTTGCTGCCCTACTGCCGCGCATTGGCGACCGACATCTGCGGCAACGATCAAGCCGGAGTGCAGCGTCTGTTCCGCACCTACGAGGAAGGATCGCTGCTTGCCGGCGCCGAGGCATGGGCGCACGAAGCCGAGGTGGCCCGGGCATGGCTCACCTCCGGCGGTGGCCGTCCCGAGGAGGTCGCCGCCCGCAGCGACGCCATCATGGCCAGAGGGCGCACACAGATCTGACGCACACTCCGGCAGCGCAGACCGGGCTACCAGGACCGGGCGGCGAGGACCGGATCAGTCGTCGTCGTGCTCGCCGGGCCGCGACTCGCGGGGCGGTTCCTTCGGCGGTTCCTTCTCGGCCGGGGCCTTCGTCTCGGGTTCCTTGGCAGGCGCCGCGGCTTTGCGTGGAGCGGGGGCCGGCTTCACCACCGGGGCCAGCAACCGTGAGGCCGGGGGCCGAGTGCGGGGTGCCACCTTCGCGGGCGCCGATCGCATGGCGGCCAAGGGCACGGTGACGCTCGGCGCCGGGCGGCTGACCGGCTTGACCGGCTTGACCGAGGTGGTCGTGGTGACCACCGGTGGGGTCGTGGCCACGTTGAGGGATGCGACCGTGACCGCATCGAGACGGCCCACGCGATCGGGTGCCCGGCTGACGAGTGCAACATTCACGGCGAAAGCGCTGGAGCCAGCGGCCACCGTGGTCAGAACCGCGAGCGCGACGGCAAGCGCGTAACGATGGTGCACCCCGATAACTTACGACAACACCCCGAACTCACCTGCCAACTGGAGGTAAGGAGTTGGCAAAGTTCCGCGATTCGACACCCCCCACCTGCGACGGTACACGGGTGCGAGTCCTGTTCATAGAAGACGACGACAGCATCGGCGACCCGCTCGAGGCAGGACTGCGTCGGGAGGGATTCGATGTCGAGCGGGCTCGCACCGGGGCAACCGCGCTGGCCGTCGGGGCAGACGCCTACGAGGTGATCCTTCTCGACCTGGGTTTGCCCGACATCGACGGTTTCGAGCTCTGCCGGCGGCTACGGGCAGCGTCGAACGTACCGATCCTCGTGGTCACCGCTCGCGGCGAGGAGGTCGATCGCGTCGTGGGCCTCGAGTTGGGGGCCGACGATTACGTCGTCAAGCCGTTCGGGATCCGCGAGCTCGTTGCTCGCATCCGCGCCGTGCTGCGCCGCACCGGCACGGGCGCCGAGCCGGCCGAACCAGCCGAGATGGCGACGGTGCAACTCGGCTCCCTGGGGATCGATCTGCGCCAGCGGCGGGTGACCGTCGATGGCGAGGAGATCGCCCTCACGCGCAAGGAGTACGACCTCCTGGCGCTGCTCGCCTCCGACCCGGGCTCCGTGCACACCCGGGAGGCGATCCTGGAGACCGTGTGGGATCCTCACTGGTACGGCCCGTCCAAAACGCTCGACGTGCACGTCGCCTCGCTCCGCCGCAAGCTCGGCACACCCGAGCTCATCGAGACGGTGCGCGGCGTGGGCTTCCGCCTCAAGGCCTGAGCGATGACCCGCCGCCTGCTGCTGGCGATGCTGGGCCTGACCGCCGTCGTGCTGGCCGTGCTGGAGATTCCCCTGGGGCTCAACTTCCACGACCACGAACAGGCCACCCTCATCGCCAAGGTCGAACACGACGCGTCCGCCATTGCCAACTACGTGGCCACCTCTTTCGACGGTGCCCTCCCGCCGGCCGAGATCGCCGCCATCGCCGCCCGCTACAGCCAAACCGCGGGCGGCCGGGTCGTGATCGTGGACGGGGAAGGGATGGCGGTGGCCGATTCGGCGCCACCCCCGGGTGCCGCACCGTCGGGGCGGTTCTTCGTGGGACGGCCCGAGTTCACCACCGCCCTGTCCGGCGAGGTCGCCACCGGCACCCGGCCCAGCGACACGCTGCAACGGTCGCTGGTCTACGCGGCCGTCCCCATCAGCTCGGGCGGCAAGATCGATGGCGCGGTCCGCATCACCTATCCGACCTCCGAGGTCGACCGGCGGGTGCGGCGCAACTGGTGGATCCTCGCCGCGTTGGGCATCGCCACACTGCTGGTGGCCGCGCTGGGCGCGTCGCTGCTGGGTCGATCGGTCACGTTGCCGTTGCGCGACCTGCAACAGGCCGCAGCCGCGCTGGGCGCAGGCCAGCTCACCGAACGCGCCCCCACCGGTGCAGGTCCACCCGAGGTCAGGGATCTGGCCAAGACGTTCAACCGCATGGCCGACCGTCTGAGTCACCTGGTGCTGGCGCAGGAACAGTTCGTGTCCGACGCCAGTCACGAGTTGCGCACTCCACTGACCGCCCTTCGTCTCCGACTGGAGATGATGGAGGGCGAGGAGCCGGACGCATCGCAACTGGGCCCCGCTCTGGTGGAGGTGCAGCGACTCGGCCACCTGGTCGACGGCCTGCTCAGCCTGGCTCGCGCCGACCGTCCCGACCCGTTGGCGCCCTCCGCACTGCCGGCGATGGGCATACTCTCGGAGCGACAGGAGAGCTGGGAGCCGCTGGCCGAGGAGGGCTCGGTTCGGCTGGTCCTGGAGCGCAACGGCAGTGACCCGTCGCTGCTGGCTGATCGGTCCCGGGTGGTGCAGGTGCTCGACAACCTCCTGGCCAACGCGCTCGATGTGTCGCCGCCCCGCTCGACGGTGACGCTGCGCGCCGTGGCGCATCACGCCGCCGTCGAACTCCATGTGATCGACGAAGGTCCCGGTCTGAGCGAGGAGGAACGCGACCGGGCCTTCGATCGCTTCTGGCGTTCCGGCACCAGCCGGGGACGCTTCGGCGGCAGCGGTATCGGGTTGGCCATCGTGCGCCGCCTGGTCGAGACCGACGGCGGCACGGTGGCTCTTCGAGAAGCCGAGGGCGGCGGCCTCGATGCCGTCGTCTCGTACCCTCAGGCCCGCCCGGCGAACTGAACCGGATCAGCCCGCTTCGGCGGCGCGGTCCTTCGCCAGTTCGTCGAGCAGTTCGTACTCCTCACCGGTGTCGGTCCAGTCCTCGAACTGGATGACGTTGATCTCGCCGAACTTCTTGCGGAGCCAGTGATCGTTGCGGTCGAGCAGGCCCAGCTTCTTGCAGTTGGGCACGATCTTGGAGAACAGCAACTGCTGGAACGGGTCCTCGTTTTTGTCGATGCCGCTGGTGAGTTGCAGGTGCACCATCGTGCGCACGTCGACCCCCATGTGCTCCCACACCTCCTGCTGCAGGAAGCGGTCACGCATGCGCACCGCAGCCTCGAAGGTGAACTGCTGGCGCTCGAGCATCTCGGCGTCGGTCAGTTCCTCGTAGTACTCCTTCAGCGACAGGACGCCGAAGGCCACGTGACGGGCCTCATCCGACATCACATAGCGGAGCAACTGCTTCAGCAGGGGCTCCTCGGTGAGCATGTGCATGAAGCCGAAGGCGGCGAGCGCCAGGCCCTCGACCATGATCTGCATGCCCAGGTAGGTCATGTCCCAGCGGCTGTCGTTGATGATGTCGTCGAGCAGCAGGCGCAGGTGGGCGTTGATGGGGTAGTGCCCGGTGAGCTTGGTGTCGAGGTACTGGGCGAAGACCTCCACGTGACGGGCCTCGTCCATCACCTGGGTCGAGGCGTAGTACTTGGCGTCGATCCACGGCACCGTCTCCACGATCTTGGCGGTGCACAGAAGCGCGCCCTGCTCACCGTGCATGAACTGGCTCAGCGTCCAGTTCTGCAGCTCGATCTTGAGCTCTCCCCATTCCTTGGGTCCCCAGTTGGCCAGCGGGCCGCCCGGCTGGCTGGCCGCCAGCAGCACGGGGTCGGTGTCGGGGTCGGAGGGGGCATTGGCGGCCACCTTCTCCAAGTCGACCTCGGTGTCCCAGGGCAGGTCGGTCTGGCCGTTCCACTGCGAGACCTTGGCCTTCTCGTAGAGCTTGTTGAGCGCCGGCCGCTCGCCCTTCTCGTAGTTCCAGGTGAAGATCGCATCCGCGTTGTCCTTCACCGCGTGGATGACTTCGTCCACGTCCTGGTTGCAGATGGACAGGATCGCCTCGATGTCGTTGGCGTCGGCGCGGCCCAGGATGTCTTCGTTGGTCGTGGACATGTCAGGTGGTCCCCCTCGGGCGGATGGTCGTTGTGGTCGATGTGGTGGTGGATGTGGTGGATGTCGTGCATGCCGCCGAGGCGGCGGGCGCAACGGGCGCCGGCGCGGTGGCCGACACGAGCCGCGTGATCAGTGCATCCCACTGGCCCGGCTCGGGCGGTGGGAGGGAAATGGCGTCATAAAGCAGGAAGCCGAGGCCCACCGCCAGGCTGAAGCGGGCGAGCGACTCGGTGTCGAGGCCGGGGTCGATGGTGCCGTCGAGCTTGGCCGTCTCCACCAGATCGCCGAGCACCCCGGAGCGCTCCTCTATCAGCTTGAGGAGGAGGTCCTGCACTTCGGGATCGCGGCGGGCGGCGACGAAGGCTTCGAGCAGCAGCGCGCCCTCCTCGTTGCCATCCGCGCAGGGCGAGGCGAGATGCGAACCGGCGACGCGCAGCACGTCGTTGGCGTGCCCGTCGAAGCGATGTTGATTGAACAGCTCATCGAGTTCGTGATTGGTGTGGGCTTCGATGGCGGCCCGCAGCAGCGCGGCCTTCCCGGTGAAGCGACCGTAGATGGCCCCCGTGGTCAGCCCGGCGCGCCGGGCGATCTCCTGCACGCCGGCCCGGTCGTAGCCCTTCTCGGCGAAAACCGCGGCCGCGGCGGCGACCAGGCGGTCACGCGTCTCGTCCGCTTCACTCATGGGCACCGTCAGATAATCATCGTTATTACCGACACCGTCAAGGGGTTCGACCCCTGGACGCCCAGTTGGCCCTCAAGGACTAGTCATCTTGCGCCGATGAACTAGACCATGACCCTCTCGCTGAGCTGTGACCGGTGCGGTTATCGGGTGGCCGCCGACTGGGCCAGGTGCGTCACGTGCCGCCAGGTGCTCCCGAACGGCAGTCACTCTGCGGGCTCCTCCAGCCGCCGGCGCCGGACCCGGCGCGTCGAGAAGGTCGCGCCTGCCGCGAGCGAGGTGTCCTACCGTCATCACGACGAGGTCATCGACTTCCGTCCCGGCCACGAGACGTCCGACACCGAGACCGTCGGAGAGGATCCTCCCAACGGCCGCCTCGACGACGCCGGGCTCCTGAACGCCATCAACTGGTGAGCCTCCGGTGAGTCCCCAGCGTCCCGTATGCGGAGACGCTGACTAGAGCAGTTCCTCGGCCAGTTCCGAGAGTCGCACCTGCGGCCGTGGACCCAGGTGGGTGATCACTTCCCCCGCCGCCATCGCGCCCAACCGTGCGCAGGTGGCGAGGTCGCATTTGCGGGTGAGCCCGAACATGGCCCCCGCCGCGAAGGCATCGCCGGCGCCGGTCGTGTCGAGCACCGGACCGCGCGAATGGGCGCCCACGACGTGCACCTCGTCGCCGGCCACGACCACCGCACCGGAGGGCCCACGCGTCAAGAACGCCAGGCTCACCGCGCCGCGGACCTGCTGGAGAGCCTCATCGAAGTGGTCGGTCTGGTAAAGCGCGGTGATCTCGTCCTCGTTGGCGAAGAGAATGTCGACCGAGTTGGCCACCAGCGTGAGGAACTCGCTGCGGTGCCGATCGACACAGAACCCGTCCGACAGCGTGAGTGCCACATCCCGTCCGGCGTCGTGCGCGAGCGCCATGGCCCGACGGATTGCCGCCTTCGTGGGCTCGGAGTCCCACAGGTACCCCTCGCAGTAGGTGATGGCGGCCGAGGCCACCAGAGGCGGGTCGATGTCGGCGACGGTCACTTGGCCGGCAATGCCCAACGAAGTGTTCATGGTGCGCTGGGCATCGTCGGTGACGAGTACTAGGCAGCGCGCCGTCGGCGGCCCTTCCGTGGCTGGCGCCACATCAAAGGCGACCCCAGCGGCGCGGATGTCGTGGCGGAAGACCTCGCCGAGTTGGTCGTCGCGCACCTTGCCCACGAACGCGGAACGCCCGCCGAAGGAGGCGATGCCCACGGCGGTGTTGGCGGCCGAACCGCCACTGGCCTCCAGACCGGGACCCATGGCGTCATAGAGCATCTGCGCCCGCCCGGGATCGGTGAGCGCCATCGATCCCTTCACGAGATCGTGGCGGTGGAGGAAGTCGTCGTCGGCGTGCGCGATCACGTCGACGATGGCGTTGCCGATGCAGACAACGTCGAGGGTGGGCTCAGGCATGGACGACGACGGTAGCCTCAGCCGCCGTGAGCGACCGCTTCCGCCTCCCCCGCACCGCGTTGCCCCGGCACTACGTGCTGGCCCTTACCCCCGACCTCGACGCCGGCCGGTTCGACGGTGAGCTGGCCGTGACCCTGCACCTCGGCGAGCCCGTCGAGCAACTCGTGGCCAACGCCCTCGACCTGGTGATCGACGACGCCGAACTGGAGTCAGCCGGCGAGCGGTGGACGGCGGTGGCGGAGCTCGATCCGGGCACCGAGCGGGTGACCTTCCGTTTCGATCGACCCGTACCTGCCGGTGCAGCGGTGTTGCGTGTCCGCTACCACGGCGTACTCAACGAGAAGCTCACCGGCTTCTACCGCTCGTGGTACACAGATGAGAACGGCAGCGTCCAAGTGGTGGCGGTCACCCAGTTCGAGGCGACGCACGCCCGTCGGGCCATGGTCTGCTGGGACGAGCCAGAGATGAAGGCGCCGCTGTCGCTCACCCTGGTGATCGACCCCGCGCTGGAGGCCGTCGCCAACAGCGCCGTGGTGGAGGACAGCACGACCCCGGAGGGCCGCCGGCGTCTCCGCTTCGCCGAGACCATGTCGATGTCGACCTACCTCTACGCCTGGGTGATCGGCCCGCTCACCGCCACCGACGCAGTGGACGTGCGCGGCACTCCCCTGCGGGTCGTGCACCGACCCGGCCAGGGGGAGCTCACCTCCTTCGCCCTGGAATCAGGCGCCTTCGGCCTCGACTGGATGGCGCGCTACTACGGCATCGAGTACCCGGGCGACAAGTGCGATCTGGTGTCGGTGCCGGACTTCGCCTTCGGTGCCATGGAGAACCTGGGCTGCATCACCTTCCGCGAGGCCCTGCTGCTGGTGGACCCGGCCCGCGCGACGCAATCCGAACTCCAGCGGGTGGCGGACGTCATTCACCACGAACTGGCCCACATGTGGTTCGGCGACCTGGTGACCATGAAGTGGTGGAACGGCATCTGGCTCAACGAGGCGTTCGCCACCTTCATGGAGATGAAATGCACCGATGCCTTCCGCCCCGAGTGGGATCGTTGGACCGACTTCGGCCTGACCCGCACGGCGGCCCTGGAGGTCGACTCGCTCACCTCGACTCGTCCGATCGAATTCGAGGTGGTCTCCCCCGAGGACGCCGAAGCCATGTTCGATGTGCTCACCTACGAAAAGGGTGCAGCCGTCGTGCGCATGCTCGAGCAGTTCCTGGGCGAGGACGCCTTCCGCGACGGCATCCGGGCGTACCTGGCCGAGCACGCCTACGCCAACACCGAGACGACCGACCTCTGGGATGCGCTGGAAGCAGCGACCGATCAGCCGGTTCGGCGTATCGCCGACAGCTGGATCTTCCAGGGCGGCTATCCAGTGGTCACCCCTGAGGTGACCGGCGAGGAGCGCCGCACCCTTCGTCTGCGCCAGGAGCGGTCGATGTTCGCGCAGGGGGATAGCGCCGAGGTCGACCCGGGCGAGCTGGACCGGCTGTGGGCGGTGCCCGTGCTGTTGCGCTATGGCGCCGGCGACACCGTGTACGACGAGCGGTTCCTGCTGCAGGAACGGGTGGAGCACTTCGAGCTGAAGGCCACCCCGGACTGGTTGCACCTCAACTCGGGGGGCTCGGGCTTCTGGCGCGCCGCCTACGACGCCGCCGGGCTGGCGGCCCTGGGTGACCGGTTGACTGAGCTGAGCGCCCTCGAGCGCTATCAACTGGTGGACGACGCCTTCTCCTCCGTGC
>JANMIX010000095.1:0-2676 GCA_031376015.1 Acidimicrobiia bacterium
CGTACCGCGTGCCGCGCGCCGGCTTCGCGACCGCATCGATCTACACCAACACCGTGGGGCGCACGGCGTACCGAGGGCCCTGGCAGTTCGAGTCGGTCGCACGCGAGGTACTGCTCGACATCGCGGCGCGCCAAATGGGCATCGATCCCGTCGCCCTTCGCCGGCGCAACCTGCTTCACCGCGACGAGCTCCCTTACATGAACCCGCATGGGATGACCTACGACAACATCTCGCCCCTCGAGACGTTCGAGCAGGCGTTGGCGATGCTCGACTACGAGGCGTTCCGCGCTGAGCAGACCGAGGCACGCGCCGCCGGCCGCTATCTCGGCGTCGGCTTCTCGAACTACGTCGAGCCGTCGACACCGGGCTACGGGTCGTACGGCACCGAGGCGGCGACGATCCGCATCGAGCCGTCGGGTTCGGTCAACGTGTACTTCGCTGGAGGTTCGTCGGGCAGCAGCCTGGAGACGACCGTGGCACAGCTCGCAGCCGATGCGCTCGGCGTGCGGATCGAGGACGTGCACACCTTCCAGGGTGACACGGCCACCAGCGGTTTCGGTGCAGGGGTGGCCGGTAGTCGCAGCGGGTCGATGACGGCCGGCGCGATACGCGACACGGCTGCCATCCTCCGAGCGCGCATCGTCGCCATCGCAGCCCACCGGCTGGAGGCCGCGGTCGACGACATCGAACTCGCCGACAGTCGCGCCACCGTTCGCGGCACGCCGTCGGTCGGCATCTCCTTGGCCGAGGTGGCTGCGCTTGCGTACCTGCAACCCCAGGCGCTGCCTCCGGGCATCCCTGCCGGGTTGGAGGCAACGGAGCGCTACACCGCCGCGGCCACGTCGATCTGGGTCAACGCAACCCACGTGTGTACCTGCGAGGTCGACGTGACCACCGGTCTGGTCAAGCTGTTGCGCTACATAGTCAGCGAGGACTGCGGCCCGATGATCAACCCCAACGTGGTCGAGGGCCAGATCGCCGGCGGCACGGTGCAAGGCATCGGCGGCGTCCTGTTCGAGCACCTCGCGTACGACGACCACGGCAATCCGCTGGCGACGACGTTCATCGACTACCTGCTGCCGACCGCAGCCGACGTGCCCACCATCGAGTACGGCCACATCGAGACGCCCAGCCCCGGGCCCGGTGGCTTCAAGGGCGTCGGGGAAGGGGGCGCCATCGGTGCGCCGCCCGCAGTCATCAACGCGGTGGCCGACGCCCTCTCGCCGTTCGGCGTGACCGTGACCCGGCTGCCGCTCACGCCCGCGGCCATCGTGGCCCTCCTCGAACCCGAAGGTGAGTGACTGTGCCGACTTCCACTGACGTCTCCTACGACCCCTATGACGTGGCGATCAATGCCGATCCCTATCCGGTGTTCCGCCGGCTCCGGAAGGAGGCGCCTCTCTACTACAACGAGCAGTACGACTTCTTCGCGGTGAGCCGCTACGAGGACGTCGAGCGCGGACTCGTCGATCGCGAGACGTTCATCTCGGGCCGGGGCGGTGTCCTCGAGCTGATCAAGGCGAACATCGAGATGCCGCCGGGCGTGGTGATTTTCGAGGACCCGCCGACCCACACGATCCACCGAAGCCTGCTTTCGCGCGTGTTCACGCCGAAGAAGGTCGCAGCCCTCGAGCCGAAGATCCGGGAGTACTGCGCCAGGAGCCTCGACCCGCTCGTCGGCACGGGCCGGTTCGACTTCGTGACCGATCTTGGCTCGCAGATGCCGACGCGGGTGATCGGGCTGCTGCTCGGCGTCCCCGAGGCGGATCAGCAGGCGATACGCGATCGGGTGGACCGAAACCTCCGTACGGAGGCGGGCCAGCCCATGCAGGTCTCGGACAGCTTCGTCGACGGCAACCAGTTCGCCGACTACATCGACTGGCGGGCCGAGCACCCTTCCGACGACATCATGACGGACCTGCTCAACGCTGAGTTCGAGGACGAGACCGGCACGGTGAGACGGCTGCACCGCGACGAGCTGCTCACCTACATCACGGTGGTGTCCGGCGCCGGCAACGAGACCACCACCAGGCTGATCGGCTGGGCGGGCAAGGTGCTCGCCGAGCACCCCGAACAACGCAAGGCGTTGGTGGACGACGCGACCCTCATCCCGAACGCCATCGAGGAGCTGCTGCGGTTCGAACCACCGGCACCCCACGTCGGGCGCTACGTCAACAGAGACGTCGAGCTGCACGGCCAGACCGTGCCGGCCGGAAGCGCCATCCTCTTCCTCGTGGGCGCCGCCAACCGAGACGAGCGCCGCTGGTCCGATGCGGATCAGTTCGACATCCGCCGCAGGATCGGCTCGCACCTGACCTTCGGCTACGGGCCCCACTTCTGCCTCGGTGCCGCGCTGGCGCGGCTCGAGGGTCGCGTCGCGCTCGAAGAGGTGCTGAAGCGCTTCCCCGAATGGGAGGTCGACTTCAACGGAGCCAAGCTGAGCCCCACGTCAACCGTGCGCGGCTGGGAGACGCTTCCGGTGACGACGTGACGAACAAGGTCACGCCGTCCCGACGTCGCTACGACAGCCCGGTGCGGCGCCAGCAGGCCGAAGAGACTCGCGATCGCATGCTCGGCCTTACGTTGATCGACACGAGGCGAGCCTTCGATCGGACAGACTACGAAGATGGTCGCGGAGGAGTTGCGTGCTCGCCTGTGTGCCGGGATCGGCCACGG
>JANMIX010000196.1:0-3923 GCA_031376015.1 Acidimicrobiia bacterium
ACCCGGCCATCGCCGGCGCGCACCTGGGCGAAGTCCTCGGTGAAGTACAGCTTCCCCCCAGAGGGAACGGTGCCCACCCCGATCGAGTCGTAGGCCGGGTTCTCGATGTTGGCCCGGTGGTGTGGGGAGGCCAGGAACGCCTGGAAGACCTGCTCGGTCGAGACGCCCTCGCCGACGTTCTCTCCGACGACGACGAATCCGGGGATCTCCCGTTCCGCGTCGGTGAAGAGGGTCTGGTTGTGGAAGATAGTGCCGGACCCGGCCAGGGCGCTGGACTGCTGCCGGGCCAGCAGGCGGAGGCCGTCGTGCACCGCCAAGGGCTGCACCCCGAGCTGCGAGCGGTGTTGGTTGACGAGAAACACCATCTGATCCTCACGGCTGGTGAAGGCCGTCTCGCCCACCGTCTGGGAGAGCTCCGCCACCGCCATGGTGGCGAAAAGCAGGGCGATGAAACCCACGAGGCGGACCGCTTTGAGCCGACGAGCCATCAGCGACCGCTCATGCAGCCGGCAGCAACGCCGCTTCGGCCGCAGCCCAGCTGATGTCGGCCCGGAGCGCGGCGATCAGCAACTCATCGTCGGGGAACGTCATCGAGGCCGACAGCACCTGGCCGGGTTGGGGCTTCACACCCAGCGACTGGAGGTGCGCAGCGACGCCGTCGCGCAGCCTGCTGACCAGGATGCTGGCCCCCTCGGCGCCGGTCTCGGGCAGGATCACCAGGAAGTGCTCACCCGTGCTGTCGGTAACCCGCGCACCGAGATCCATCTGGCGGATCGACCGCTGCACCAGCCCTCCCACCTCCCGGATGACCTTGAGGCGATACCGCTTTCCGAGGTGGTCGAACGCCTCCGAGGCGACGCGCACCTCGATGATGGAGAAGATCGTGGCGTAACGCTGGGAGCGGCTTATCTCGGTGTCGGTGTCGATCACGAAGGCCGCCGCATTCCGCAGGCCGGTGAGATCGTCCACGTGGTCGTGAAGGGCCAGCTTGTGGAGGCGCTGCTCCACCGATCGGGCCCCGACCGACAGGACGACGGCGTAGAAGAAGTAGGTGGCGATCCGAGACAGGAGGAGCCCCGAGAAGACGCCCACCCCGAGCACGCCCGCCTGGTCGGACAGCACCGTTCCGTAGAGGAGCGAGGCAGCCGCGGCCGCCGCCAGACCGCCCGGCAACCGGAAAAAGACGGCGCCGGCGAAGACGATGATCGTCAACGCCGGCGCCAGGACCTCGGTGGGTGGAGCACCCCGTCCCCAGGCCAACATCGTCTGCCCGATGGCCAGGCCGGCACCGAGCACCAGCAAAAGCACGCGTACCTGCAAGACCGTTGGGTCGACCTTCGTTGCCTTCCCGGAGTTCGCCGGTGGGGTCTGGGTCACTCGACCACCTCTAGACCTTCACCTCTCGGCCTGCATCTCTAGACGTTGACAGTCACGCGCTTCACGGTCTGCACACCGCCGGCATCCGTGACGGTGAGCGTCACAGTGTACGTACCCGACTTGGAATATGTGTGGGCGGGCTTTACCCCGGTCGCGGTGGTGTTGTCGCCAAAGGACCAGGCGAACGTCATCGCCGTGCCCTCCGGATCGGTCGAAGCCGACGCGTCTGCGCTGCACAGCTGGGACACGCAGGACACCGCGGCGGACGCAACCGGCGCGAAGTTCACCGGCTTCACCGACAGCGAGTCGACCCGGAGCGAGATCGGGGCATTCGTGGCGTTGGACGTCACGAAGCCCAGCAGCCCGACCGTGCCGGTTGCCTGTAGCGCCGGCGTGGAGTCCGTGGCCGTGAGGTTCCAGGATGCCGGTTCGGCAGTCCCGGCCGTCCAGGTCTTGATGGACACGGTGGTCGGGTTGAGGCCCAGGACCTTCAGACGCACCCGCACGCCCGTTCCGGGCACATAGCTCAGGCCCGCCACCTTGGTCTCCGTGGTGAGGTTGGTGACGGTGGTCGATCCGGCCAGTTTCTGCAGCAGCACGAACACCGCCCCGGTGGCATCGACGCGGACACGGCCGCGGTACTCGAGGTTGGTGCCCACCCGCCGGCCCATCGCCGTCATCAATATCCCGGTGCCGGTGGCCGGCTTGTCGGAGGAGAGGGTGAAGACGATGTCGGACTGGGAGGTGGCGACGCTGGGGAGCAGGACCGAGGCCCCCGAACCCGGAGTCGGCAGCGCCATGACACCCGCGCCGTTGGCGACCGAGAGGTTGGCGGCGCCGGAAAGGCTCGACCATGCCCCGCCGGTGTCGGCGGTTCCCCAGCCCTTCGAAGCGGTGCGGCCGAACCCGTCGGCCCCGTAGACGTTGGGGGTGGCGGCGGGAGCCGGGGTGGCCGTCCCGCTGGCGGTGTCGGTACCACTGCGGTCATCGGTAACGGTGAGCGTTGCCGTCCACGTGCCGGCCACCGAGTAGGTATGAGCCGCCGTCGCGCCCGAGCCCGTGGACCCGTCGCCGAAGTCCCACGCCCAGGCCTGCACCGAGCCGTCCGAATCCGAGGAGCCTCTGCCATCGAAGGTGCAGGTGTTGTTCACACACGAGGCGGCCATGGCCGCAGTGGGGGCGATGTTCGGGCCCACAACCGAGACCACCCGACTGCTCTGCGCCTGGGCCCCCCGGTTGTCGGCCACCGTCAGCCCCACCGTGTACGAACCGGTGCGGGGGAACGTGTGGCTCACCTGTGACCCTGTGGCCGTGGTGCCGTCACCAAAATCCCACTGGTAGCTGGCGACGGTCCCGTCGGGGTCGGTCGAACCCCGGCCGTCGAGCGTGCAGGTCACCGACGTGCACGAGGGGGCGGCGATAGCAGCGGTGGGCCGCTGGTCCTTGGTGGCGGGGGCGCCGGGCCAGACGATGGCGCCAAGGTCGGGCGAGGCCGCGCTCACCCCGAGCAGGGCCGCGATATCGGAGGGAAGCGTGGCCCCGGCCTTGTCGGCCGCGGAGCCCGCCACCAGGCTGTAGTCACCACCGGCGGGGTTCGTGAAGTACGGCGAGATGGACGCGTCCACGCCCTGGCCGCCGACCTCTTTGCCCGACACCGTCTTGAGCGCCGTGAAGGAATTCGCATTGGAGGCCTTACCGGCGGCATCGGGCCAGTTGGTCAAGAACGTGGGGGTGCCGCTGGAGGAACGGGTCCAGGCGTCGTGGTCCATGAGGTTCACCATCGCACCGGCGGAGTACTGCTTCGGGTTGTTGGTGTCGAGCACGTGCAACGTCGGATAGGTGGTGGGCGCGTCGGAGGACAGGATGTTGTTGGCGAAGTTGATGTTCTTGGTGTCCCAGGTGATGCCGGCGGCCACCTGAGCGGAGTTGGAGTTGGTGCGGGCGTCTTCGTACACACCGACCTGGGCATCGAGGTTGTTGGCCACGGTGTTGTTCCACACCCGCACGTTCGGCGTTCCCGAGATCTTGATCCCCAGACCACCGTTGTCGGTGATGACGTTGGAGAACACGGCGGCGTTGGCCGAGATCTCCACCGGGAGGCCGTGGCGCGAGTTCCGCTGGATGAGGTTCCGGTAGGCGGTGATGTTGTTGGACGAGACGTCGAACCAGATGCCGTTGCACCAGTTGTCGGAGGCAATGTTGTCGCGGACGATGGCGCCATCGGTGGCGGTGATCTTCGCTGCGGCACACTGCTGGCCGCTTCCTGCGGAGGGAGCGGTGGTGAAGTGCTCGAGGTTGTTGAACTGCAGCGTGTTGCCCTCCAGCAGGAGGCCGTTGGCGCCGTTGGCCAGCATGCCGGCGAATCCGTTGAAGAGGATCTTGCTGCCGCGAACGGTCGCGCCGGTGGACACGATGGCCAGACCGCGGCTGGCGGACTGCGCCGCGGTCACATTCTCGATCGTGACGTTGGGCGAGGCGACGACGATCGAACCGGGAGCAACGGTGTTGTTGTAGTACGAGGCGTACTGCGCGACACCGATGCCACG
>JANMIX010000119.1:0-3445 GCA_031376015.1 Acidimicrobiia bacterium
GCGGCAACAACCTGTACTTCGCCGAAACCGACAACAACGTCGTCAGCAAGATCGCCTCCCAGACCTACGGGATCAGACGAGATGCTGGAAGCCGGCTGCGGGCCACCAGCGGTGTAGGTGCAGATGCGCTGCTGGCGCAACTCGACACGCCGTCGCGGCTGAGTGTCGACTACACGGGCGACTACTACTTCGTCGAACCGGCGTACGCGCTGCCGGCCTACGGCCCCGACGCCTTCACCGGTGGCCGGATCCGCAAGGTGTCGGCCTCCACCGGTCAGGTCTCCACGGTCGCAGGCGACGGTACCTACGGCTACGGCGGCGACGGGGGCAACGCCACCGCCGCCCAACTCGCCGATCCCCATGACGTGGTGGTCGACCCGTACGGAAACCTGCTCATCGCCGATTTCGGCAACAACCTGGTGCGCCGCGTCATCTCGGGTACCGGCAAGATCGACACCTACGCGGGCACCGGCGCACCCGGTAGCTCTGGCGACAGCGGCGACGCGAAAGCGGCCGACATCACCGGCCCCGACGGCCTCGCTGTCGACAGCTCCGGCAACCTGTTCCTCGCGTCGGTGGCCGAGGCCAAGGTGCGGCGCGTCGACGCGGTTACCGGCGTCATCACGACGGTGGCAGGCGACGGCACCGCCGCCCACGCCGGTGACGGCGGGGCAGCCACGGCAGCATCGGTCGACGGGCCCTCCGATGTGGCCGTGGCGTCCAACGGCGACCTCTATATCGTCGAGTCCAACGGTCTGCGCGTCCGCAAGGTCACCGCCGGCACCGGCATCATCTCCACCGTGGCCGGTACCGGCGTGGCCGGATCCACCGGTGACGGAGGGGCCGCCACCGCCGCCACGTTCCAGCACCTCTCCGCCATCGCTCTCGACGGCGCCGGCCAGCTGTATCTGGCTGACGCCGGCGCCCACAAGGTGCGCAAGGTGGCCACGTCGGGAACTATCGCCGCGGTCATCGGCAGCGGCACCGCCGGGTTCGCGGGTGACGGCGCCGGCGCCACCGTGGCGCAGTTGCGCTCGCCTGGCGGGCTTGATGTGGATCCGAGCGGCAACGTGTTCGTGGCCGACACGGCCAACGGCCGTATCCGTGCCGTGGGCGGTACCCCGGTGGTGCAGACGTCCGGATTCGTGCCCGTCACCGCCACGCGGATCCTCGACTCGCGCTACGGCATCGGCGGCTACTCCACCAAGTGGGGTCCGGCCGTCACCCGCACCCTCAAGGTGGCCGGCACCGCGACGGTGCCCGCCAATGCCACTGCAGTGGTGCTCAACGTCGGCGCCACCCGGGCTACCGCAGTCTCCAACCTGACCGTGTGGTCCACCGGCGTGGCTCGACCGAACACCTCGGTCGTGAACTTCTCGCCGGCCCAGCCCGCGGCCAGCAGCCTGGCCACCGTGGCGGTGGGTTCGGGAGGGCTGATCTCGATCTACAACGCGGCCGGTTCCGCCGACGTGGTGGGCGACATCACGGGCTACTACACCACCGCCGGCGGCGGCGGGTTCACTCCGATGACGCCCACCCGCGTCCTCGACTCCCGTGACGGCACCGGGGGCTACTCCGCTCCGTGGACCACGGCCAACACGCGTAACCTCACCGTCGCCGGCCAGAAGGGCGTACCTGCCAACGCAGTGTCGGTGGTGCTCAACCTCACCGCCGTCAACGGCTCCAAGCCCTCGTACGTGACGGTCTACCCGACGGGCACCAACCGCCCCACGGTGGCCAGCCTCAACTTCACGGCGCACTCGGTGGTACCCAACCTGGTGAGCGTGGCGGTGGGTACGAACCGCCAGATCACCCTCTACAACGCCGACGGCGTGGTGAACCTGCTGGCCGATGTGGTCGGCTACTACACCGCCAGCGGCGGGATGCGCTTCACGCCCCTCACGCCCGTCCGCGTGCTCAACTCGCGCTCGGGCATCGGCGGATTCAGCACCCCGTGGGGGGCCGGCACCGTCAGGAACGTGACCGTCACCGGTGTCCAAGGCGTTCCCTCGAGCGCATTGGCGGTGGTACTCACCGTCACCGCAACGCGGCCCACCGCGGCGTCGCATCTCACGGTGTACAACGCCGGGGTGACGCGTCCCATAGCCTCGAACCTCAACTTCGTGGCCAGCCAGACGGTGGCGAACCTCACCCTGGTGGAGCCCAGCGCCGGACATCAACTGGCCATCTACAACAAGGCGGGTTCGGTGGACGTGATCGCCGACGTGGCCGGCTACTTCCAGTGATCGGAGCGATCCGCCGCCCCTGAGACGGCGGAGCTCCAGGTTCGACCCTCACCCGTGCCCGTACGCGTCTGGCGTCTGCCCTGCGTTCCAGAAGGGTCTGTGCGGGCGGGGAGACTCGAACTCCCACGTCTTTCGACACCGGGACCTAAACCCGGCGCGGCTGCCAATTACGCCACGCCCGCAACGCAACGGCGCCAAGGTACCCGTCCGGCTCGCTACCCTTCGCCCCATGACCGCAACTGATCCGATGCTGCTTCGCGAACCGATGATGGTGGGGGGCTTCGGCGACCCGCAGAACGAGGTCTACAACCGGCTGCTGAAGAACCGCATCGTGTTCCTCGGCACCGAGGTCAACGACGAGATCGCCAACCTGATCACCGCCCAGCTGCTCTACCTCGAAGGTGACGACGAGGACAAGGACGTCTGGCTCTACATCAACAGCCCCGGCGGCTCGGTGACCGCCGGCATGGCCATCTACGACACGATGCAGTTCATCAAGCCGGCAGTGGGCACCATCTGCATGGGCCTGGCCGCCTCGATGGGCCAGTTCCTGCTGTGCGCCGGTGCTCCGGGGAAGCGCTTCGCCCTGCCCCATGCCCGGATCATGATGCACCAGCCCTCCGGCGGGCTGCGGGGCCAAGCGGCCGACATCGCCATCCAGGCCGAGCAGATGCTCTACATCAAGAAGCTCATGGCCGAGCGCATCGCCTTCCACACGGGCCAGTCGCTGGAGCAGATCACCGCCGACTCCGAGCGCGACCGCTGGTTCAAGGCCGAGGAGGCGCAGGCCTACGGCATCGTCGACCGCGTCATCGCCCGCCGCGGCGACCTCGAATAGGGCTGGATCCGGCGGACAAGGCTGGGCCCGGCGGCGTTGTCGCTGGGACAGTCGCCAGACGGCGGGCCGTCAGGACAGGGTGATCCCGCACTTGGTGCGGGCGTAATCCACGATCGTGCGCGACGCAGCCTCGAGCTTGGCGCGGTCGATCTGCAGCGTCGTGGTGGTGGGGGCACCGACCTGGGTGACCGGCGGCGCCACCACCGACGCCAGGCGCTCGGCGGTGTCGATGTAGGTCTGGATCGCACCCCGCACCTCGGTGGGGGCGGCTGCCTTGAGTTCCCCCAGCCGGGCGATGCCCTGATCGAGCGGTGCCCGACCACCGCCGGCTTGGTACTGGCCGAAGAGGTCGACCGGATTC
>JANMIX010000249.1:0-8993 GCA_031376015.1 Acidimicrobiia bacterium
ACACGCCCGAAGCGCAGGCGAACGGGGCGACCTTCCCCGACAAGCATCGTCCACTCCCACCAACGATCACGTCAACCGACGAACCGCTTGACAGCCGATCCTCCATAGGGAATCAGTCGGCGTCGACGGTGCGACGCAGACCGCCGCGCTGGTACCAGAGGGCGGCGATCACGAGCCAGGACCCGTTGGGGATGAGGCTCACCCATCGGTCGGCCGTGGCCCAACCGATGCAGATGGCGGCCATGGCTGCCTCGTGCGCGAGGAACCAGGTTGCCCACCGCTCGTGGACGATGGGCACCCACCGAGCGATGGCTGTGCAGGCCACCGTGTAACCAACCAGGCGCAGCAGGACCGAGATGAAGCTGCCCTCGGTGACGCCCGAGAGCCCGATGGCGAGGCCGACCCCACCGACGACGAGTTGACTTCGGGTGGGCGGCCAGGCCGTTCTCGCAGGGGAACTCATCGAATGATCTTCGCGCCCGGTGACCTCAGTCTGGGTGACCGGGTTGGGGTACCCGACAGCCGCCGTCCACGTCGAAGACCCGGTTCAGGCGACCGAAGGCGATCCAGGCGCCGACGCAGAGCCCCAACTCCACCAGTTCGTCATCGCTGAAGGCGGCGTGCAGTCGCGCCCACAGCGGGTCATCGAAGCTCCGGTGGTCCAGGGCGAAGCGTTCGGCGAACTCCGCAGCCAGGCGCTCTCGCTCGTCGAACCCGTCCCAGTCGGTGCCGACGTGGGCGTAGAACTCCTCGGGGATCTCCGCTGCGCCGGCCCCGCGGTCGGGCACGTCGCGCCCCGTGCGCCAGTCGAGGCACAGCACGCAATCGTTGATCTGGGCGATGCGGGTACGGGCTGCCTCGAACTCACGCAGCCCCAGGGTGCCCTTGCGGTAGACGGCGTCGCTGAAGGCGCCGGCCGGAGCGGTCAGGGCAGTGGCTCGTTCGGTCCACAGGTACAGGAGGGGATCGCGATCGGCGGGCACGTGCAGGCGCGGCATGGGTGCCGTTCTACCTCGCCGGGGTCCCGTCGTGGCGGGCCGGGCGAACCGGTGTGGGCTCTCGGCCCGGCGCCCTCTAGCGTCAGCACCCGTGGATCACGCCGGGGGACGTCGTTGGGACCGCTCCGTGATCGCGTTGTTGACCTCGACATTGCTGCACTCCGCCGCCGCGATGGCGGCAGTGACGGCGTTGGGCAAGTACGTCTACGACCTGCAGCACCGGGAACTCGATCTCGGTCTGCTGGGTCTGGCCGAGTTCGCGCCCGCCGCCCTGCTGGTGCTCGTCACCGGCACGGTGGCGGATCGCTACGACCGCCGCCTCGTCGCCGCCGCGGCCCAGGCCTTCGAGGTCCTGGCCGCCATCGGGTTGGCGATGGTGGCGGCGTCGGACAACACCTCGGTGACGCCGGTGTTCGCGCTGGTCCTCGTGTTCGGCGTCGGCCGGGCCTTCGCGGCGCCGGCAGCGCGGTCCCTGCCGGCCGACATCGTCGATGCCGAGCGCCTTCCCTGGTTGATCGCCCGCTTCTCGGGCACCTGGCAACTCGCCCTCATCGGGGGACCGGTGCTCGGCGGTGCGCTCTACGTCATCGGCCCGGCCTGGCCCTTCGTGGCCATGGGCGTGCTGCAACTCAGTGCGGCGGTGGCCATCCTGCAGGTCGACCCGCGCCACACCGCGAAGGCCCCCCGTCTCGACGGCGAGGTGACGCCTCGGGGCCTGCATGTCGCCATGGAGGGGCTCCGGTTCATCCGGGGCCATGAGGTGCTGCTCGGCGCCATCGCCCTTGACCTGTTCGCAGTGCTCTTCGGTGGCGCGCTTGCCCTTTTGCCCGCCATCGCCGAGGACCGCCTACACGTCGACGCCGTGGGATTGGGCTGGCTGCGCGCCGCCGGCGGAGCCGGGGCGGCGGTGGTCACACTGCTGCTGACCCGGCGACCGGTGACCCGGCGGGTGGGGCGCACTCTCCTGTTCGTCGTGGCGCTGTTCGGTGGGTTCACCGTGGTGTTGGGGCTGACGAGCAGCTTCTGGGTGGCGCTGGCGTCGATGGCGGTGCTCTCCGGCGCCGACGCGGTCAGCGTGTTCATCCGGGCCACCCTCGTTCCCCTGGTGACCCCGAAGGCGAAGCGAGGCCGGGTCATGGCGGTGGAGAACGTCTTCATCGGTGCCTCCAACGAGTTGGGTGCCTTCGAGTCGGGGGTCACGGGTTCGCTCCTCGGCGCCGGGCCGGCGATCGTGCTCGGGGGCCTGGCCACCCTCGGGGTCGCGGCGGTGTGGTGGGTACGGTTCCCCGCCCTGCGCGACGTCGATCGCTTTCCCGAGTCGGCAGAGCCCACCGGACGTGCGGCCGGCGCAGCCACCGAGGCGCCGGTGATCGTGGCGCCGTCCGAGGCCATGCTGGACGCCGAACGCGACCGCACAGGGGGGATCTGAGGTGACCGGTCTGCTGGATGGTCGGGTGGCGGTCGTGACCGGTGGCGGCGGGGGGATCGGCCGGGGGATCAGCGAACGGTTCGCGGCGGAGGGCGCCGCGGTCGTGGTGGCCGAGATCGACGCCGAGCGCGCCGCGGCGACCGTGGCGGCCATCGAGGCGGGCGGTGGCCAGGCGGTGCCGGTGGTGTGCGATGTGACCGTCCCCGAGGGTGCCACCGAGGCAGTGCATGCGTCCGCCGAGTTCGGCCGGCTCGATGTGCTGGTCAACAACGTGGGCCACTACGGCGGCGCCCGGAAGGCCTTCCACGAACAATCCGAGGACGACTGGGACGCCCTCTACCGGGTGAACCTCGGCCATGTCCTGCTCTGCACCCGGGCCGCACTCGGTCTGTTGCTCGCACAGGGCACCGGCGGCAGCATCATCAACGTGTCCACCGTGGAAGCGTTCCGCGGCATCCCCGGACGATCGGTGTACTCGGCCTTCAAGGCGGCCATCAGCGGGTTCACCCGCAGCCTGGCCCTCGATCACGGCCGCGACGCCATCCGGGTGAACGCCATCGCCCCCGACGTCACCGAGACCCTCCAAGTGCCCTACTCGCGGTGGGTCGGCCCCGCCGAGGAGCACCTGATCCCTACCTGGGTTCCACTGGGCCGCTTCGGCCGGCCCTCGGATCTGGCCGGTGCCGCGCTGTTCCTCGCCTCGGATCTGTCGGCCTTCGTGACGGGCACGACGGTGCACGTTGACGGGGGCACGCTCGCTGCCGGCGGGTGGTATCCCACCGCCGAGGGCGGCTGGACCAACCGACCGCGCCAACCCTGAGCCCTACTGGCGGGGCATCCCCAGCACCCGCTCCGCGATCACGTTCCGTTGGATCTGCTCGGTGCCGCCCCCGATTCGGCTCGACCACTGGAACAGGAAGATGTCCTGCCAGAACCCGTCGTCGCGGGCGTCGCCGGACCACAGCATCCCCGCCGCCCCCTGCAGTTCCACGGCCACGTCGCCCACCACACCCACGTGATGGGAGTTGATGAGCTTCATCACCGAGGACTCCGGCCCCGGCTGGCGACCGTGGGACACCGCGGTGCGCACCCGGTAGGACAACCAGCGTTGGATCTCGTAGGTGGTGTGCAACCGGGCCAGGCGTTGCCGCCACAACGGATCGCCGGTGACGCCGCAGGTCCGGGCCAGGCGCAGGAGGTCGGCCAGGCGGGTCCCGCCGCCTCCGCCGATGGCGGTGCGCTCGGCGGTCAGCGTCGTCATGGCCACGGCCCACCCGCCGTTCTCCTCGCCGACCAGATTCTCCACGGGCACGTGCACGTCGTCGAGGAACACCTCGTTGAAGTGGATGGCGCCGTCGATCTGGCGGAGGGGCCGGATCTCGATCCCCGGTGAGCGCATGTCCACCACCAGGTAGCTGATGCCCTTGTGTTTCGGTGCGTCGGGGTCGGTGCGGACCAGGAGGATGCCGTAGTCGGCGGTGTGGGCGCTGGAGGTCCACACCTTCTGGCCGTTCACGACGTAGGAGTCGCCGTCACGCACCGCCCGCGTCGACAGGGCGGCCAGGTCCGATCCGGCACCAGGCTCGCTGAAGAGCTGGCACCAGGAGATGTCGCCGCGCAGGGTGGGCTGCAGGTACTGCATCCGCTGCGCCTCGGTGCCGTGCCGCATGAGGGTCGGGCCCACCATGTCGACACCGATCATGAAGAAGTTGGCCCGCACGTCGTAGTGCGCCTGCTCCTCGGAGAAGATCCCGGCCAGGTGAGCCGACAGGCCGCGGCCGCCGTACTCCACCGGCCAGTGGATCCCTGCCCAGCCGGCATCCAAGCACGTGCGCTGCCAGCGGCGCGCCGCCTCCAAGTGGTGGGCGTCGTCCTCGATGGTCTTGGACCGGAACGTGCGCCAAGCGCCGTCGCCGTCCGAGCGCAGCGTTGCCATCGACTCGAGCCACGCCCTCGCCTCGGCCCGAAAGGTGGCCTCTGCCGGCGTGTCCTCGAAATCCATTGCCCCAAACTAGAACGTGTTTCAGTTCGGCAGAAAGTCCCGCTGTGGGCGGGAGGGCGGGCGTCGCCGCCACCCGACGCCGGGTTTCGCCGTCGGCTCGAAGGTCAATAGAGTCCGCCGCCATGGATCTGAACGGGACATCTGCCATCGTGACCGGCGGAGGATCGGGCCTCGGTGAGGCCACGGTTCGCCAGCTCGCCCAGCGCGGTGCACGCGTTGTGGTCGTGGACCTCCAGGAGGACAAGGGCGAGGCGGTGGCCAAGGACACCGGCGGCGTGTTCGTGAAGGCCGACGTGGCCGACACCGATCAGGTCATCGCCGCGGTCGAGGCGGCCAAGGAACTGGGTCCGCTGCGGGCGCTGGTGACGGCGGCCGGCGTGGGCTGGGCCACCCGGACCGTGGGACGCGACGGGTCCTATGAATCCGCCCATGACCTCGCCATTTTCCGCAAGGTGCTCGAGGTCAACCTGGTCGGCACGTTCAATTGCATCCGCTTGGCCGCCACCGCCATGAGCCAGAACGAGCCGCTGGCCGACGACGAGCGAGGTGCCATCGTCACCGTGGCCTCCGTCGCCGCCTTCGACGGCCAGATCGGCCAGGCCAGTTACTCCGCCTCCAAGGGCGGCGTGGTGGGCATGACCCTGCCGGTGGCCCGCGACCTCGCCGCGGTGGGGGTGCGGGTGAACTGCATCGCCCCCGGCCTCATCGACACGCCCATCTACGGTTCCGGTGAGGGCGCCGAGGAGTTCAAGAACAAACTGAAGCGCGACGTGCTGTTCCCCAAGCGCCTCGGCAGCGCGGAGGAGTTCGCCACCATGGCGTTGGAGTTGCTGACCAACAGCTACATGAACGCCGAGGTCATCCGCGTCGACGGCGGCGTGCGCATGCAGCCCAAGTGATCTCGTGCCGGGACGTGCCCGGCCGGTTCACTTCTTCAGGAGATCCTCCAGCGCACCCCGCAACTCGGGGTACTCGAACTTGAACCCGGCGGCCTCGAGCGCCGAGGGCAACACCCGTTGGCCGCTGTAGAGCAGGTTGTCCGCAAGTTCCGAACCCAGCAGCAGCTTGGGGCCGAACGACGGCACCGGTAGCACGGTGGGCCGGTGGAGCACCCTGCCCAAGGTCGTGGTGAACGTCTGGTTGGTCACCGGCTCCGGAGCCGTGAGGTTGAACGGCCCAGCCAGGTTGTTGTCGAGCAGGAAACGGATGGCGCCCACCTCATCGGCCAACGAGATCCAACTCATCCATTGCTTCCC
The DNA here is from genome assembly GCA_031376015.1 of Acidimicrobiia bacterium. GTDB lineage: Bacteria > Actinomycetota > Acidimicrobiia > Acidimicrobiales > JACDCH01 > JANMIX01. The sequence goes on from JANMIX010000249.1 coordinate 5,686, forward strand.
GGAGCCGAGACGGCCACCGATGCCGAACTTGAACAGCGGCAACATCTTGGCGAGTGCGCCCCCCTCACGATCGAGCACGATGCCGGTACGGATATGGGCGACCCGGATGCCTGCAGCCTCGGCGGGCGCCGTCGCGGCTTCCCAGTCGACGCACACGTCGGCCAGGAAGTCGCCGCTTTGGGGGGAGGAGTCCTCGGTGAGGATCTCGTCCTCGCGGTCGCCGTAGTAACCGATGGCCGAGCCGGACACGAGCACCGTCGGGCGCCGGTCGAGGCCGGCCAGCGCCCCGCCCAGCAGCGAGGTGCCCTTGACCCGTGAGTCGCGGATACGGCGTTTGTGGTCGTCGTTCCAGCGCTTGTCGGCGATTCCTTCCCCGGCCAGGTGCACGACGCCGTCCAGGCCCTCGAGCCGGGCCGCGTCGATGGCGCCGCCCTCCGGATCCCAGCGCACCTCGTCGGGCCCCGACACCGAACCTCGTACCAGCCGCACGACCTGGTGGCCGTCCTGCTGCAGTGACCTCGCAAGGGCAGACCCGATCAGTCCTCCCGCTCCGGATATTGCTATGCGCATTCGTTCAGGCTACGGCCGTCCTCTGCCTTGTCGGCGGTCTCGGAGGCCTCGTTAGGATGCCCGCGGTGTCTGAGCCAGGACACAGAAGGAGCAAAGGTGCACGTTGTCGTCGTCGGGTGCGGCCGGGTGGGTTCCGGCTTGGCCGCCGCAGTGGAAGCCGCTGGGCACAGCGTGGCCATCATCGATCGCCGGGAGTCGGCGTTTCGACGTCTGCCCGACGGCTTCAAAGGGAACGCATTGACTGGTGTGGGTTTCGACCGGGACCGCCTCGAAGAGGCCGGCATCCGCGAAGCCGTGGCGGTCGCCGCGGTGACCAACGGCGACAACTCCAACATCATGATCGCCCGAGTGGCCAAGGAGACCTACGCCGTCGACAACGTCGTGGCACGCATCTACGACCCTCGCCGCGCCGCCATCTACGAACGTCTCGGCATCCCCACCATCGCCACCGTGCAGTGGGCCACCGAGCGGGTGCTCCGCCGGATCCTGCCCGACCAGCACGCCGTGGAATGGATCGACCCGAGTGCCCGGGTGTGCCTCATCGAGCGGATCGTGCCCGCTCGCTGGGCCGGCAAGCCGCTGGCCGACATAGAGATGAGCAAGGTGGCGCGTGTGGTGGCCTTCTCCCGCATGGGGGTTTCGCAACTCCCCGGACCCGACTCCCTGGTCCAGGAGGGCGACACGATCTTCGCCGCCTGTGCCGGCGACCTCATCGACGAGTTCGATCGGCACCTCGGCGGCGAAGCTGCCAACGCAGGAGGGCAGCACTGATGCGCGTCGTCATCGCCGGCGGCGGAAACGTCGGCACCTTCATGGCCGATGAACTGCACCGCGCCGGCCACGAGGTCGTGATCGTCGAGGTCGACCGGGACCGGGTCAAGCAGGCCCTGGCCAACAAGGAGCCCGCCGGGGTGCCGTGGCTGGTGGCCGACGCCTGTGAGGTATCCGAGTTCGCCCGAGCCGAGGTCTCGCGTGCCGACGTCGTGGCCGCCGTCACCGGCGACGACGAGGACAACCTGGTGATCTCCCTTCTGGCCAAGCAGGAGTTCGCCGTGCCCCGTGTCGTGGCGCGGGTCAACAACCCCAAGAACCACTGGATGTTCAACGAGATGTGGGGCGTGGATGTCTCCGTGTCGACCCCGCACCTGCTCACCGCGCTGGTGGAGGAGGCGGTATCGGTCGGCAGCCTTGTGCGCCTGCTCACCTTCGAGGGTGGCCGCGCCGGCCTCGTGGAGGTGACCCTGGCACCGGGGTCGCCGGCGATCGACAAGGAGATCGTGGATCTCGGCTTCCCCCGTGACTCGACAGTGGTCGCCATCCTTCGTCAGGACCACGTGGTGGTGCCCCGCGGCGACACCCCACTGCTCGAGGGCGACGAGGTCATGGTGCTGGTCACTCCGGAAAGCGAGGAGTCGGTCCGCCAACTCCTCATCGGGCACTAGCCGCATGGCCTCACTGCTCAAGCGCGTCCTCGTCGGCAAGCCACTGGCCAGCGCCGAAGAAGGCCACCAGCGACTCACCAAGCTCATCGCCTTGGCCGTGTTCGCCTCCGACGCCATCTCCTCCACGGCCTATGCCGGCGAAGAAGTGCTCCTGGTGGTGCTGCCGGTGGCCACCGTGGAGCAGAGCCTCAACGTGCTGCTGCCGATCTCCATCGTGGTCATGGTGCTTCTGGCCATCGTCGTCACCAGCTACCGCCAGACCCTCTTCGCCTACCCCAGCGGCGGCGGTTCCTACATCGTGTCGAAGGAGAACCTGGGCGAGACCCCTTCCCTGGTGGCGGGTGCCTCCCTCCTGGTCGACTACATCCTGACCGTGGCGGTGTCGATATCCGCCGGGGTGGCGGCCATCATCTCCACCCGCCCCCAGTGGGACGACTCGCGCGTGCTGATCTGCCTCGCCTGCGTGGCGGTCATGATGCTCATGAACCTGCGGGGCGTGAAGGAATCGGGCCGCATTTTCGCCGGTCCCACCTACGTGTACATCGTGGCGCTGAGCCTGCTGGTCGGGTACGGCTTGTACCGGTCCTACTTCGGTGGCCTGAACCCCATCCCCGAGAATGCGGAATCGCTCGCCCACCTGCGCCACAACGCGGGAGCGCTCTCGGGCCTCACATTCCTCATCGTGCTGCGGGCCTTCTCCTCGGGTGCCATCGCCCTGTCGGGCACCGAGGCCATCTCCAACGGCGTCCCTGCGTTCAAGAAGCCGGAGTCGCACAACGCGGCGGTGACCCTCACCTGGATGGGGGTCATCCTCGGCACCTTCTTCTTCGCCATCTCGCTGCTGGCCCACCGCCTCCACGCCACCCCTTCGGAGACCGAGACCCTGCTGTCGGTCATGGGTGCCCAGGTCTTCGGCCGGGGAACGTTCCTGTACCTGCTGGTGCAGATCTCCACCTTCGCCATCTTGATCCTGGCCGCCAACACCGCCTTTGCCGACTTCCCGCGGTTGATCTCGATCATCGCCCGGGACGGGTTCCTGCCCCGTCAGCTCGCGAACCGGGGCGACCGGCTGGTGTTCTCCAACGGCGTGCTGGTACTGGCCGCGGTGGCCGCTTTGCTCATCGTCGCCTTCAAGGGCGATACCTCGGCGCTGATCCAGCTCTACGCGGTGGGCGTGTTCACCGGCTTCACCCTCTCGCAGGCGGGAATGGTCCAGCACCATCGCCGCCTCCGCGAGGAGGGGTGGCGCCGGGGCATGATCATCAACGCGGTCGGCACGTTCGCCACCGGGCTGGT
>JANMIX010000274.1:0-5608 GCA_031376015.1 Acidimicrobiia bacterium
GGCGTGTCGACGCGTCGATGCCGTCGTCCCGGGCGCCCACGGCGTCGGCCCGACCGGCCGTCCGGTTCCGGCGATCGGCGGTGGAGCGCTCATCGCTGAATCGTTCCGATTCGATGGCCCGCAGGAGCGATCGGGTCAGCCACGGCAGCAGTCCAATGGCGATGCACCCGTCGAGGCGACCGCGCCCGATGGCGTCGTAACCGAGGGGCACGACCCCATAGGCGAACGTCGCCGTGACCTGGGCGACGCGGACGGCATTGCCGTGACGGCCCGGCCCGCGGGTCGCCTCATCGCGGGATCCGAGTCGAGCGGACGCGCCCGCCAGTTGCCACATGCCGGCGAGGCCGATGGGCAGCATCCCGACGGTGAGCACGGTGCACAGCAGACCGGTCGGCGCCCCGGACATCTGGATCATGGTGTTGTCGGCCGCGGTGGTGCCATGCACGATCGACTCGGACCGCTCCAGCAGGGCGCGGGCGTCGGCGAGTCCGATGGCCTCGGCCAGACGGCCGATCCCGGCCAGGACGCCTTCGGACTGATCCTGGGGGGTGGTCGGCGTCTTCTCCAGGATCAGGGTGCCGTCGGGTTGCAGCAGGACGCAGTCGGTGAATGTGCCCCCGACGTCGACGCCGATGCGGTAGCTCGACTCGGACATCAGCGGCTCTCCTTCATTTCCTTGCGCAGCAACTCGGTGGCGTCCTCGTCGAGTGCCAGGGTCATGTCCTCCAGCGAACCGGTGATGACCACGCCGTAGTCGCGCCGGGCACCTTCGATCGACACGTACTCGTCCCACACGTCATCGAGCACTGCGGCCGGGTCCCTCAGGAGGGCGTCACCCCAGCCGCCGCCCCCGCCGAAGTCGTAGACCAGTTGATCGCCGGTCTCCAGCAGGTGGGCGGTGACCACCGGCGACACCACGACCTCACGCTCGGTGCCGGCACTGACCTTGCACACGTCCGGGGTGCCCGACCGACCACCGGCGATGCCGGGGTGGATGTGGCGCTGGTTGACGACGTACTGGTTGATGTACGTGGGCGTGCGGGCTTCCTTGATGAAGTGACTGCCACATCCGCCGCGGAACTGACCGGGACCCCCCGAATCGGTGAGGAGGGAGCGGCTGCGCAGGAAGTGCGGGAAGAGCCGTTCGTTGAACTCGGCCGATGCCTTGATGAGGTTGCCCATGGCGGCGGCCATCGCCCCCCAACCGTCGACCCCTTCGACGGCGTTCACCCAGCCGGCGGAAACCTCGCCGCCGTGGTCGAAGAACGGCCGGCCGTGACGGGGATCGACGTCGCCCCACATCTGGCGGGGGCTGCCGAACTTGTAGGTCTGGGGCGAGCATCGGCTGGGCAGGATGGCGGCCATGGCCACGGCGATGGCGTCGCCCACCTCCACACCGGGATGGTGGGTGCCGCTGGAAACGGGCTTGCCCTCGGTGGGGTTGAGGCAGCAGCCCTCCGGCACGATCAGCTCGACGCAGTCGAAGAAGCCCTCGTTCTTGGGGATGCTGGGATCCACCAGGCTGGCCAGCTGGGCGATGGCGTTGCCGCGGGTGTTGCCGTAGGTGGACCAGCCCGAGATCTCCGGGCGTTCATCGGATCCGGTGAAGTCGAGCACGAGCCGGTCGCCCTGCACCTTGACCGCCAGGTGCACGTGCAGATCCTTGTTGCCCTGCGGATCGCTGTCGACGTACACGTCGGCCTCATAGGTGCCGTCGGGCCATCCGCTGATCTCCTCGGAGAAGCGGCGACGGGCGTCGTCGATGGTGTGCTCCACCGCGGCACGCACGGTGGACGCGCCGTAGCGTCCGATGATCTCGCCGAGCCGGTTGGCGCCGAGCTGGGCGGCGCCCACCTGCGAGCGCAGGTCGCCGATGAAACCGGCGAGGCGATTGTTCGAACGCATGGTGAGGATGACGTCGCGGCGCTCGTGGCCACCGTCGATGATCTTGAGCAGCGGGTAGCGGGTGCCCTCGGCCCAGATGTCCTTGGCCATGGTGTTGTAGCCACCGGCGACCGCACCACCGGTGTCGCCGTGATGGCACTGGATGGAGGCGATGAGCAGAAGCTCACCGTCGGCGAAGACAGGCGCGAACACGTTGAAATCGGGCAGGTGTCCGCCGCCGTGGTAGGGATCGTTGGCCACGATCACGTCACCGGGCTTGAGTTCCTCACCGAAGAAGTCGATGGCGAAACGCACCGGCAGGGTGGAGGACAGCATGAACTGCGGGATCCCCACCGACAGTGCGGCCAGGCGCCCCTGCCAGTCGAGAATGGTGGCGTTGCGCTCGTTGCTCTGGTTCAAGATCGGCGTGGTCGCCGTGCGCGACACATAGGTCGCCATCTCGAAACAGACCGTCTCCATGGCCGAGCGGATGACCTCGGCGGTGACAAGGTCGATCGTGGTGTCAAGGCCCATGGGCCGCCTCCCTCTCCAGCGTGCGCGCCCGGAAATGACGCACCTGTCAGACTAGTCGCATCCGGGTGGGCGCTTCGCCGTCCGGTGAGCCGAGTGGGGTAGCAGATGGGAAGAAAAGCCGCACCGCCTGATGAAGCGCTCCCCGACGGCGATCCGGGAGGAATCGTTCGTCGGGCCCCGTTTTCGGACAACCCCCAGGTCGGCGTGCGCGGTCAGCGCACCCAGCAGCGCATCCTCGAGGCCGCCCTCGAGGTGTTCGGCGAGGTGGGCTACCACCAGTGCGGCATCGCCCGCGGCACCGACGCGGCCGGCTGCACCCGCGCCTCCTTCTACCAGTCCTTCTCCTCCACGGAGGACGTGTTCCGGCACCTGGCCGGTCAGGTGGGCCGGCAGTTGATCGCGTCGGCCGAGGCCCTCGAGCCCATCACCGCGCAGCGGGCCGGCTGGGAGAGCGTGCGGGCATGGGTCGCCCGCCACGCCGAGATCCAACAGCGGTACCAACCAGTGTTCCAGGCCTTCCAGGCCGCCACCGAGAGCGACGAGGCAGTCGCGGCGGGCTCGGTGCGCATCCTCGGCCGTCATGTGGCGACCGTGCGCTCCAAGGTGGTCGGATCCTCGCTGACGACACGCCAACTCGATGCCACTGTCGAGTTGATGCTGCACTGCATGACCCGAACCCCGCACGTGGTGGGGGTGCTCCGAGCCGGTCTGCCCGAGGGGACGCTGGCCGAGACGCGCATTCACGACTCGCTCGCCGATCTGTTCCACCGGGCACTGTTCGGGGTCGACCTCACGGTGAACGTGCAAGAGCCGAGCCTTCCGGCGATACCCCGCATGGAGCGTGCCGTCGACATCCTCGTGGCGATGACCCCACTGCCCGTCAGCGACGGGCTCAGCCCCGCCGGTGCCCGCACCCTCGAGGCGCTGCTGGTGGCGGCCCGCGGGGTGTTGCTCACCCGGGGCTACCACGGCACCAGGGTTGATGACGTCACCGATGCGGCCGGACTCTCCCACGGCGCCTTCTACCGCTACTTCGACAACAAGAGCCATCTGGTCCGCATCCTCGCCATACGTTCGATGCAACGCATGGCGGAGGCCTTCCGAGAGATTCCCACGCCGTCCAACGGTTCGGGTGTCGACACTGCCGCCCTCCGGCGCTGGCTACGCCGTTATGCCGGCGCCCACGCCGACGAGGCGGCGATGATCCGGGTCCTCATCGATGCCACGGTCGACGAGCCGGCCCTGCTGCAGGAGTCGGCGGCCGCACTCGACTGGGGCCGGGCCCGCCTGGTGCGGCTGCTGGCGCCCCGAGGGTTCGGCGACGTGGAAGTGGAGGCAGTGCTCATCGTCGTGTTGCTCGATGCCATCGGTGCGCTGCGGGAGAATCCCGACTGCATTGATGCGGCTGCGCATCTCGTGGAGACCGCGCTGCTGGGCATGCCGATCCGGGCCTGAACGATCTGAGCCGCTCCGCGGCGTACGCTCACCGGCGGTGGATGGCCCCTACGAGGAGATCTCCGATGGTGCGGTCACCTGGAGGATCGACACCAGCTTCGTGTCCTCGTCGTGGCGTTGCCTCTGGGGTGACGGCTGCCAGGGCATCCTCGAAGCACCGGCGCCCCATCTCGGCCACGGCTGTTGCTCAGTCGGCGCCGAGTTCGACGGCGAGGAGGAGGCCCGCACCATCGGAGCGCTCGCCTCCACGTTGGACCCGGCCCGCTTCCAGTTCGCCGAGGAGGCCGCCGACGGTGGCATCTTCAAGACTGCGGAGCGCACCGAGACCCGGGTCGTCGACGGCGCCTGCATCTTCCTCAACCGACCCGGCTTCGCCGGCGGGGCCGGCTGCGCGCTGCACCTCGCCGCCCTCGATGCGGGCGAGTCCCCCATCGACTGGAAGCCCTCGGTGTGCTGGCAGCTCCCGATCAAGGTCGACTGGACCCGCGACGAGGACGGCTCCGAGACCGCCACGGTCAAGGCATGGGAGCGCGCCGACTGGGGACCCGAGGGGGAGACGATGGCGTGGTGGTGCACCGAGGCCCCTGAGGCGTTCACCGGGGATCGTCCCGTGCTCGAGTCGCTGGCGCCGGAACTCGAGGCCACCTTCGGGCGGGATGTCTACGTCGAGCTCCGCCGCCGCCTCGGTGCCGACGAACTCCGCACCTGAGCGAGAGTCCCGCACTGGCGCCGGTTCCGCCGCTTCGCCGACGCGCCGCGAAGCCGTGCCGCTCTGGGGGCGTGGCAGGATCAAGCACACATGGAGAGGGAGAGAAATGGAACTCGGGATGATCGGCCTGGGCCGCATGGGCGCCAACATGAGCGAGCGGATCCGAGGTGCCGGTCACACTGTGGTTGGTTTCGATCCCGTGGCCGAGGGCGCGGATGTGCGCTCCCTGACCGACCTGGTCGCCGCCCTCTCCACCCCCCGAGCGGTGTGGGCCATGGTGCCTGCGGGCCCAGCCACCGAGTCGACGGTCGTGGCACTGGCTGACCTCCTTTCGGCCGGTGACATCGTGGTCGACGGCGGCAACAGCAACTTCCACGACTCGCTCCGCCGCGGCGCGCTGCTGGCCGAGAAGGGCATCGGCTACATCGACGCCGGCGTCTCCGGTGGCATCTGGGGCCTCAAGGAGGGGTACGCCCTCATGGTGGGTGGCAGCGACGAGGACGTGGCCCGGTTGATGCCGATCTTCGACGCACTGCGGCCCGAAGGCGGCGGCTTCGCGCACGTGGGCGCGCTCGGCGCCGGCCATTTCACCAAGATGGTCCACAACGGCATCGAATACGGGATCATGCAGGCCTTCGGCGAGGGCTACGAGGTGATGAAAGCCTCGCCGTTGGGTATCGATGTGAACGCCGCACTGCAGTGCTGGCAACAGGGCTCGGTGGTGCGGTCCTGGCTGCTCGACCTGCTGGTGCTGGCATTGAAGGACGATCCGGAACTGGCCAGCATCGCCGGCTACGCCGACGACTCCGGTGAAGGGCGCTGGACTCTCGAGGAAGCGATCGCCACCGGGGTACCCGCGCCGGTCCTCAGCGCCGCCCTGTTCGCCCGGTTCGCCAGCCGCCAGGACGAGTCGCCCGCCATGAAGGCGGTGGCCGCCCTGCGTCACCAGTTCGGCGGCCACCCCGTGAAGGCGGCGGAGGAGGCGCCGCGGTGAGCAACCGGTCCGACCTGCTCATCTTGTTCGGC
>JANMIX010000289.1:0-1667 GCA_031376015.1 Acidimicrobiia bacterium
AGAGCTTCCCGGCGCCGGCAAGCTCAGCCCGGCCGAGCTGCGCGACCTCTCGGCGTCGTCCAACAAGGTCCTGCACGGTCTCGGTCCCGAGATCGTCTGGCAGCAGAGCTACGTAACCGAGGACAAGATCTACTGCGTCTACGTCGCTCCCGATGAGGAGCTGATCTACGAACACGCTCGTTGCGGCGGCTTCCCGGCCAACACCGTGACCCGCGTGAGCGCGGTGATCGACCCTTCCACGGGCGAATAGCCCATTCAGCCCCCGCACCGACGCGCCGCCCTGCAGGGCGGCGCGTCGCACGCGGAGGGCCGCAGGGGATCGTCGAGGCCGGGTGCCTCGAAGCTCGCACCGACGTTGGCCCCGCGACCCTGCGGTTGGCACACTGACAGCGAGTGTCCAACGACGACCCCCTGACGCAGCCCGCCTCCGACCTCGCCTTCGGGTCCTTCTCCGATCACGGCCCCTGGCAGGTCGATCCCGAGCGATTGAGCTGGCGCAAGGGGCTGGAGACCACCCGGGCTCGCGTCCGGGCCCGGCTCCCCGAGCTGACCAAACCGGCCAGGGTGCCCCCGATCGGGCGCATGCTTGTCACCGCCCATCGGCTCGGCCTGCCGGTGACCATCTGGGCCCTGCGGGAGCGGGGCACCGACGCCAGCGTGCCGGCCATCTCGGTGCGGCTCCGCAAGGCGGCCGAGCGGCTGGGCCCCACCTACATCAAGCTGGGCCAGATCATCTCCTCGGGCGAGGGCATCTTCCCCGAGGACCTGGTGCGCGAGTTCCGCAAGTGCCGCGACCAGGTGCAGGCCGAGACGTTCGACACCGTGCGCACGGTGGTCGAGGAGGATCTGGGCCGCACCCTGGAAGAAGTCTTCTCCACCTTCGACCGCACCCCGCTGGCCGCCGCTTCCATCGCCCAGGTGCACGCCGCCACGTTGCGCACCGGTGAGTCGGTCGTGGTGAAGGTGCAGCGCCCCACGGTGGCGCAGCGGGTCACCGCCGACCTGAAAGTGATGGCCTGGATCGCCCCCCATCTGGTGGGCCGCATCCCCATCGCCGCGCTGGCCAACCCGCCGGCCCTGGTGGAACTGTTCGCCGAGACCATCACCGAGGAACTTGACTTCCGCATGGAGGCCGAGAACATGCTGGATGTGGCCCGGGCCTTCGCCCTGCTGGGCCAGCGGGGTTACGTGATTCCCCGTCCGCACCCCGACCTGGTCACCCGCCGCGTGCTGGTCATGGAACGCCTGAGCGGCTTCAACTTCGACGACGTGGTGGGCATGAAGGACGCCGGGGTGGACACCCACGAGGTGGTGCGCACCGGGATGATCGGCTTCATGGAGGGGGCGCTCATCCACGGCATCTTCCACGGCGACCTGCACGGCGGGAACCTGTTCGTGCTACCCGACGGCCGAACCGCCCTGTTGGACTTCGGCATCACCGGCCGCCTCTCCGAGCCCCGCCGCCACGCCTTCCTGCGCCTCCTCATCGGCGGGTCGATGAACGACGTGCCCAGCCAGATCGCCGCCCTGCGCGACCTCGGCGCCTTGCCTGCCGACACCGACATCGACGAGGTGATCCGCGAATTGCGCCTGGATGCACCGGTGGTCGACCCCACCAAGATGAGCGGGGATGAGTTGGTGACCGAGATCCAGAAGACGATCAAGGC
>JANMIX010000333.1:0-6544 GCA_031376015.1 Acidimicrobiia bacterium
CACGCTGGCACCGCAGGAGATCGGCGACCCGGAACGCCAGTGCGGCGCGTTCCAGAGGCGACGCCGCCCTCCACGCCGGCGCGGCCTGCACCGCCATTTCGACCGCCCGGTCGGCGTCGCCGGTCGAGCACGACGCCGAGCGGGCCACCACCCGCTCGAAGTTGCCGGGATCTACCGAGTCGATGGTGGCGGCGGTGCGGATCCAGTCCTCGTCGATCAGGCCGGGGACGTCGATGACCCCACGCGTCGCGCCGGTGGCGACGGCGGCCGCGAACGGTTCGCGAGCCCACGGGCGCCGCCACTCCGCGACCGGTTCGGGGGTGTAGGGCTGCGGCGCGACCGGATCGGTGGGCCCGGGTGACAGCGGCGCCGGAGGACCGGGCAGATCCGCCTCCGTCGGTGCCTTGAGCAGGTCGTCGAGCGTGCGGCCCTCGGCGAAGCGGTGGCGCACGAAGCTCTCGTTCGAGGTGTTCTCCAACAGCCGGCGCACGAGATACGCCATGCCCGGCACCAGTTCGCCCACCGGGGCGTAAACCCGCAGGCGCATCCCCAGCCGGCGGATGGCGGCGTGGACGGGTTCCGCCATGCCGTAGAGCATTTGGATCTCGTACCCGCTGTCGGGGATGCCCAGGGAGCGCCCGTACGCGATCGCGTAGGCCAGCGAACGCAGGTTATGGCTGGCGAACGCGGCACGGATCTCACCGTGGTGGTCGTGCAGCAAACGGGCGCAGCGCTCGTAGTTGGCGTCGGTCTGCTCCTTGTGCTCGTACACCGGCGCTGGCCAACCCTCGGCCTGGGCCTTCACCGTCTCGGTGTCCCAGTAGGCACCCTTCACCAGCCGCACCGTCAGGGGATGGGCCCGCCCCGCCGACCACGCCACCAGTTGGGAGAGATCCTCGTAGCTGTCGCGCAGGTAGGCCTGCACGACCACCCCGGCACTGACGTCGGCGAACTCGCCTTCGTCGAGCAACTCCGTGACCAGCCGGAACGTCAGGTCCTTGACGTCCGCGTGTTCGGTGTCGACGTGGATGAACGCACCCAGTTGGCGGGCCCGGCGCAGGAGGGGCCGGATGCGGGCCTTGGCCTCGGCTAAGCCTTCCTCGGCCGAGAGGGGTTCGAGGTGGGCCGCCAGGGCGGTGGGCTTGATCGAGACGTTGACCCGCTCGATCGGTCCGAGGTCATCGCGCTCGAGGTGATCGTCGGGCGCCCAGCGGGCGGCGGCGGCCGAGAGCGTGTCGAGGAGTTCGACCACCCGGCCGGCGTAGCGATCGGCCTCGCCGCCGACGAGGGTCTTCTCGCCCAGCAGATCGCAGGTGAACGCCGAGCCCCGCCGCCACTGCACCTCGAGGGCGGCGGCCGCCTCGGCGGCGGTGCGACCCACGATGAACTGCTCGGCCATTCGGGTGATGTTGCGGCGTGCCACGCGGGCTTCGAGCGAGTGACCGAAGGGCACCCGGTCGGCGGCGTCCATGCCGAGATCCAGCACCCGGGGTACCGCCACGTCTTCGAAGTACTCGGCCAGATGGCGGGCCACCTCCTCGTCGCCGTCGAGTGCGGGGAACACGTCGACGAAGCGGAAGAGCTGGGTTTTGAAGCCTGGACGGGCCATGGCCCAGTCGAGCATCCGCTCGCTCCACCACGACATGCGGAACACGCGCGACCGCCGTCCCTCACCGAGTTCCGCGATGCGTCGAGCCAGAGCATCGACGTCAGCCTCGATCGAACGCGTCATGTCCCGAGGAGGGTACCGCCGCGTCGGGGGCGCGAGCCGGACGCTCGCGGGCGAAGATGCCGCCATGGAGTTCTCCATCTCCCATTTCGGCGTGTGCGTCACCGACCTCGCCCGCTCGTTGCGCTTCTGGCGCGACGGGCTCGGGTTCGCCACCGTGTCGGAGTTCACGGTGGGCACCGACTTCGCCCGCACGCTTGAGGTGGACGGCGAGGTGGAGGCGGTGTCGCATCTCCTGGCCCGGGACGGCGTGACGGTCGAGTTGCTGCACTTCGTCCGGCCCCCTGCCTCGGGAGAGGCCTCGGCTACCCGTGGCCAGATCGGCCTCACGCACCTGTGCCTGCGGGTCGATGACGTGAATGCCGTCGCCGTCCATCTGGTCGAGCACGGCGCCACTGTGCTGCCCGACACCCGTACCACCTTCTCGGTGCCCGGGTGGGGTGACTCGCACTATCTCTTCGTCGCTGATCCCGACGGTGTGCGCGTCGAGCTCATGCAGCTACCCCGCTGAAGGTCGCCTCCCCCGCAGCCGGACGGTCGCCCCGCCCCTCAGACCTCGGCGTCGGGGCCGGCCGGCTTCGGCGGGTTCAGCGAGATCGTGCCCAGGGCGGTGGCCACCATCTCGCCTTCGTTGGTGACGTCGATGCGGGCCACCGCGGTGCGACTGCGGAGCGCCACGATCGTGGACTCGGCGCGGACCACGCCGCGTCGCACCGGTGCGAGGTAGTTCAGCTTGAACTCCAACGACGCCGGCCACGTGCCGGCCGGCACCATCGGGTACACAGCCGACCCGAGGACGTGGTCGACCAGCGCCGCCACCGCGGCACCGTGCATGGCGCCGAAGGGATTCAGCAGCTCGTCGCGCACCGGCATCTCCGCCACGCAACGGCCGGGCGTCACCTCGGTGATGCGGATCTGCAGGTAGTTGGGGACCCCCGGAAGCTGCGCCTGCTGCGACAGCATCCCCGCCGCGATGGCCGGATCGAACAGTTCCTCGAAGGTCGGGCGTGCCATTCGGGCACCCTGCCACACCGGCTGGCAGGATGCCGTACCGTGACCGACACGTTCCCCACCGCCGTGGCCGAGTGGCGCGACGCCGGCCACTACCTGTCGACGGAGCAAGGGGAGGTGTTCGTGCTCGACACCGGCTCACCACCGGGTGCCATCGCCGGGCCGCTGCTGGTGCTGCACGGCTTTCCCACGTCGTCGTTCGACTTCCGGAACTGCCTGATCCGGTGGGCGACGGACCGGCGGGTGATCCTGTTCGACTTCCTGGGCTTCGGTCTGTCCGACAAGCCCGACCGTCGCTACGGCATCCACCTGCACGCCGACACCACCGAGACGGTGGTGGCCTCGCTCGGTCTCGACGAGGTCGACCTGCTCACCCACGACATGGGTGACAGCGTCGGCGGCGAGGTGCTGGCCCGCTCCCTGGAGGGCCGGCTGGGCTTCGGCATCGGCCGGCGGGTGCTGTCCAACGGTTCCATCTACCTCGACATGGCGCAGTTGACCGTGGGACAGCAACTGCTGATGGGCCTGCCCGACGCCCCCACCGAACTCACGAACCCCGATGCGGTGGCCGCAGGCGCCGCCGCCACCCACGCCAGCGGGTATCCGGCCTCCGCCGAGGAGTTGGCCTGCCAGGCCGCGCTCAGCGGCCATCAGGACGGCCACCGCCTCATGCCTCGCCTGATCCGCTACCTCGAGGATCGCCAGGCGGAGGAGCGTCGCTACACCGGCGCCATCGAGACCCACCCGTCGCCGCTCGGTGTGGTGTGGGGAGCGCTCGATCCGGTGGCGGTGTTCGCCATGACCGACACCCTCCTGGCTGCTCGGCGTGACACCCCCCGGATCACCCTCGACGACGTCGGGCACTACCCCATGGTCGAAGCGCCGGAACGTTTCGCCAAGGCGGTCGACAGCCTGCTCTGAGTCGATGACTCGGAACATCATCCGTCCCCGGCGAGCCGCCATCCATGGCGGCTGTCACACGTCGACTCGGCTCCGCCATCCTGGCTCGGGAGCTGCCGGGTTCGTTGGGTAGGGTGCGCCCGTCGGTCAACTCCGGGGGGAACGCCATGCAGGATCTCGAGGGCAAGGTCGCGGTCGTCACCGGCGGCGCCGGGGGCATCGGTCGGGGCATCGTGCACGCCCTGCTGGACGAAGGCGCCAAGGTCGTCATCGCCGACATCGAAGCCCCGGTGCTCGACAAGGCGGTGGACGAACTGCGTGACCGCGGCGAGGTGCAGGGCATCGTCACCGACGTGTCCGATTTCGACTCGGTCGATTCGCTGGCCCAGCGCGTCTTCGCCGACCATGGCGCCTGCCATCTGTTGTTCAACAACGCGGGCGTCACCTCCGGCGGTGGCGGCAAGCCCTGGGAGCAGGAGGCGAACGACTGGCGATGGTGCTTCGGCGTCAACGTGTTCGGCTGCGCAAACGGAGTGCTGGCCTTCGTGCCCCGCATGCTCGACTCCGGCGAGGAGGGCGTGATCATCAACACCTCCTCCGGCGACGGCGGCATCGCCCCGGTGCCCTACGCCTCCGTCTACGCCTCCTCGAAGGCGGCGGTGAGTTGCTTCACCGAGGCGCTGGCCCACCAACTGCAGAGCACCCAGACCAACCTGCGGGCCGCGGTCTTCTACCCCAGCGGCGGGCTGCTCGACACCGGCCTGTGGACGGCACAACGGAACCGGCCCGAGGAACTGGCCCGGGTCAAGCCACGGCCACCGGCACCGGGCACGACCTTCGAGGAGTTCCGCACCTCCCTCGAGAAGGCCGGGCGGCCGGCCAACATCGTGGACCTCGACGAACTCGGTCGGTTCTGCGTAGAGGGTGTCAAGGAGGGCCGCTACGTCATCTCCCACGGCCTGGAGCAGGCCGGTGCGCTGCTGCACCGCCGGGCCGACGCCATCGCCGCCGGCAAGCTGCCACCCCCCGCCGAGGTCTGAGCATGTCGGCCCCCGTCGACACCCGGCTCGAGGCGGCGCCGCAGACCGACCGCTACACGATCATCTCCGCCGACGGGCACGCCGGCGGCGCCATTGCGGACTACAAGCCGTATCTGGCCGCTCGCTGGCACGAGGAGTTCGACGCCTGGGCCGCGGCCTACCAGAACCCCTACGCCGACCTGCTGGCCGCCACCGCCTACCGCAACCATGACAGCACCCGGCGCTTGGCCGAGACGGAAGCCGACGGCATCACCGCCGAGGTGCTCTTCCCCAACACCGTGCCCCCCTTCTTCGACCAGGGCAACCTCGTCGCCCTCCCGCCCACCGGGGAGAACTACGAACGGCGATGGGCAGGCTTGCAGGCCCACAACCGATGGATGGCCGACTTCTGCGCCCAGGCACCGGGCCGGCGGGCGTCGGTGGTGCAGGTCTTCGTGAACCACCTCGACGACGCCATGGAAGAGATCCGTTGGGCGGCCGAACACCTCCGACCCTGCGGCGGTGTGCTGCTGCCGTCGATCCCACCCGACGCCGGGCTGCCGCACCTGTGGGAGCCGCACTACGAACCGCTGTGGGACCTGTGCGAGGAGTTGGGCATGGCCCTCAACGTGCACGGCGGCGGCGGGGTGCCCGACTACGGCACCCATGAAGCAGCGCGGGCCATGCTGCTCATCGAGTTGCCCTGGTTCGCGCACCGTTCGGTATGGCACCTCATCTTCAGCGGGGTACTCGAGCGGCATCCCCGGCTCAAGGTGATCCTCACCGAGCAGGGTCTGGCATGGCTGCCACGCGGGTTGGAGACCCTCGACTGGTTCTATCGGCGCATGACGCTCCCCGACGCCGCCGAGGCCCGCTTCTTCGGTGCGGTGGCCGCCGGACTGTCGATGACGCCGACCGAGTACTTCCAGCGCAACTTCTGGGTGGCGGCCAGCTTCCTGCGGCCCAGCGAGTCGGCGGTGCGCCACGAGGTGGGCGTCGATCGAATCATGTGGGGCGCCGACTACCCGCATTCGGAGGGCAGTTACCCGTACTCACGGGAGGCGCTGCGAGCAGCGTTCGGCGGGATCCCGCCGGAGGAGACCCGCCGCATGGTGGAGACGAACGCGGCGGCGCTCTACGGGTTCGACCTCGGCGCGCTGCGGTCCGTCGGCGAACGCGTCGGACCCACCGTCGCCGAGATCGCCGAGCCCATCGACCCCGCCGACTGGCCCAAGGACTCGACCTGCAACGCCTTCGATCCCCATCAGGTGCTGCGCTCCTGGTGAGCGCAGCACCTCGCTTCAGCTGACGCCGTACTCGGCCTTCCACCACTTGGCTGACGCGACCTCGGCGGGGTCGGTGCGCAGCGTGACGTCCTGGCCGAGGTCGGCCGGCGTGGGCCCCACCCGAGCGGCCACCGGTGCCAGCACGTCGAGATCGAAGCCGTAGACCTTGGCCGCCGTGCCACCCAACAGTTGCACCGAGTCCTCCACCGGAACCCCTGCGAAGCTGTTGCGCAGGCGCTCGACGGTGTGGGGCCAGGTGCCCTCGGGGTGCGGGTAGTCGGTGCCCCACATCATCACGTCACAGCCGATGAGGTGACGGCGGCGGATCTCCTCGGCCGACATGGTGGAGGCACCGATGAAGATGTTGGAGCCGAAGTACTCCGAGGGCAGCTTGGAGATCTTGCCCTTGAGCAGCGCCGCCATCTTCTTGGTGGTGTGACCACCGCCCATGTACTGGTCCCACTTCCACATCATGTCGTTGGCCCAGTAGGCGGCGGCTTCGGTGACGACGAACTTCAGGTTCGGGTGGCGCTCGAAGGCGCCGCTGAACAGCAGGTGCCAGGCCGGCCGCACGGCCCACCACACGACCTCGGCCAGGT
>JANMIX010000380.1:0-16816 GCA_031376015.1 Acidimicrobiia bacterium
ACGCATGTCGATCAACGCGTTGTCGTCGCTGACCCCCGTACCGCCCGCGAAGGTGTGCGCGTTGCTGTAGGGGCTGGCGCCGGCGCTGGTGAGTGTGGTGGTGTGCTCTCCCCAAGGCGTGTAGCTAATGCGGCTGGTGAGAGCGCCGTTGGCGTCCGTCGTTTCGCCAATGTTGGCGTTCGCGTCGGCGTGGAGGTAGGTGGTCCCGGTCGCGGTGATGCGATTGAGCACGCCGCCGCCGCCTGTGGTCTCAACGGCATCTCCGCCGCTTTGGCTGGAGAGTTGCTCGAGCACGTTGTCGCCGTCGTAGACGTTGGTGACGGTGCCAGTCGGGTCGGTTCGGGCGACGCGACGGCCCTGCCCGTCGTAGGCGTAGGTAGTGGTCTGGTTGCTTTGGGTTTGACTGGTGATGCGGTTTGCAGAGTCGTAGGTGTAGGTGTTGATAGGGACGTTGCCGATGAGGGTGGCTTTGGTGGTGAGATTGCCGTCGGCATCGTAGGTATAGGTGTAGGCACTATCGCTCGTCAGCTGATCGGCGGCGTCGTACGTGTAGCTGGTCGTGGTCGCGGCACCACCGAGTTGTTGACTCGCTCGATTGCCGGCCGCGTCGTAGGTCCAGCTGGCGTTCGCCGCGACGGGAGCTTGCGGGTCGGTGGTGGTGGCGGTGGCGAGCCAGCCGTGGTTGTCGTAGGCATAGGTGTTGTTGAACGTGGCACCTACAACCGTGCGGACGACCGCGGTTCGTTCCCCGGCAGGGTCATACGTGTAGTGGTAAGCGGAAACGAGGTTGGAGTTGGAGGTGGCGGCGCCGGTTCGGTTGGCCTTAATGTCGATCACTTGACCGGCCGGATCGTAGGTGTAGCTGGTCGTGACGCCGTTGGGGTAGAGCAGGTTGCCAAGCCGGCCGACGGGGTCGTAGGTGAACTGGGTGTGACGCGGGTCAAGATCTGTTGGAGACCAGTAAGTGGTAGCCGTCAGGGTCTCTGACAGAGGGGGAAGCCCATGGGGCGCCGTCCGTTTCGAAGGCCCGAGGAGAAGCTCCAAGTCGTGCTGAGCGTGCTCAAAGGCGAGATGACCCAGGTCGAAGCCGCCCGCCGCCTGGAGATGTCCCAGACGACGGTGGCCAAGTGGCAGAAGCAATTCCTCGAAGGAGGCCTCGAAGCTCTCGCTCGGGGAGACAACGCACGGGCCCCGGCCTCGCGCCGAGAGAGCGAACTCGAGACCCAGCTCGAGGAACTCACTTCCGCTCTGGGAGAGGCCTACGTCGAGCTGCGGCTCTGGCGAAAAGGGGGGGCTCTCTACCCCCGTTCGCGGACCTCGAGGTAGCCCGCAAGGAGGCCGGCATGACCGTGGTCCGGTTCTGTGACCGCTTCGGGATCCCGACCTCGACCTGGTACTACTGGCGACAGACCGAGCGGTCAGGCCGGCCCGCGAAACGGTGGCCCACCCCCGCTGTCGACGCGGTCGAGGAACTGGCCGCAGCGAAGAAGAACGACGAGCGGTTCTCACCCTGGGGCCACCGCAAGATCTTCGCCCTCTTGCGCGCCGACGGCGTGAAGACCTCTCCGTCGTCGGTCAAGCGCGCCCTTGATCGACGTGGCCTGCTGCTGCCCATCCGCTACCTCGAAGAACGCAGAGCCCTGGCCAGAGCCCGAAAAGGCGTGTTCAAGGCGCCCACGCCGCGACGAAACCGTGTCTGGCAGACCGACTTCTCGGGCTTCGAAACCACCACCGCCGGCGACTGGGAGCTCTCGGGGATGGTCGACTACTGGGGCAAGGTCGCACTGTCCTGCTCGGCCAACGCGACCAAGACAGCGATCGATGCGGTCAACACGCTCGAAGCCGCCATCGAAGAAGCCGAACGGCTCATGGGCCACTCCCTGCAGGCGGACTGTGTCGATCCCGAGACCGGCGAAATCTTCCCGCTCGTCATCGTCTCCGACAACGGGCCCGCCTACAAGGCCGACCGCTTCGCCCGCTTCATCATCGCCCACCCCTGGCTGGCCCACGTCCGGACACGATACCGATCACCCCAAACCAACGGCGTCATCGAACGGTTCTTCGGCTCGATCAAATACGAGTGCCTCTACCGGCTCGAGATCGGCAACGGCATCGAGCTCAACGACGAAGCCGAGAAGTACCGGCTCCTCTACAACGAGATCCGCCCGCACGAGGCCCTCGACCTCTACCCGCCGCTACCGACCTACCTCGCCGAGCCCATGACCTTCGAGGAGGAGCGCATCTTCATCGAGACCACCCGCCTCGCGTTCGAAGCCATCCGACAAGAACGCGAGCACCCATCTCGACCCGAGGAGACCACACCTATCTCCGGCGAATCTCTCCAAAATCCTTGACTCGGGACACCACCGTTCGGGCCCCTCGACGTCGATGCTGTCGCGGCCGAAGCCGTGCTGGTCGGCGGCGCGGATGACGGCCCGGGGGTCAGCGAGGGGGTCCATGGCATGCGGGCGGGCCAGGTTGGCCAGGGCCCGCTCCAGGGTGTCGGCGCCGGCTGTCGGGGACGATGCGGTGGTCGGCTTGGGCTTCGAGACGCAAGGCCAACCCGAACCACAGGTCCCGCCCGGGCCCATACCGGGGGACCGGCCCGAGACGGCCAACGAGATGCTCCGGCGGGACCGCACCATCCGCGATGGCCGCGATGCGTTCCGCTCGCAGGTCCCCGAGCACGTTCTCGACCAGCTCGCAGTCTCCGCGTACCCGAGCGTCGTCGGGCTGTTCGAGGCTGCGCTCGGCCAGCGTGGCGCAGGTAGTGCGGAGCCGGTCCAGGCGTAGGCCAACGGTTCGTCGTGGCGGACGGCGCCGAGCACGACGCTGGCCCAATGGTCGGCCAGTTCCCGCTCGATGCGGGTGACCTCGTCGCGGCGCCACCCGTTGATCTGGTTCCACTGCTGGTAGTGGTGGTCGGCGGCTTGCAGACCGAGCATCTCGGAGCGGGTTGTTCGCAACCGGTACTGGAGGTGGTCCAGGTTGCGTTGAGCGACATCACGGTTCTCCACACACACCTGATGCTCCCGCCGGCTCCCCCGGCGCAACTGGTGGAGCCCGCCGGTTTCGGCCACCCGGGCCTCACGGCGGCGCAGGTCCTCCCACGCTCGCCGGCACTCCTGCTCCTCCCGCCCGTACCGGGCTTCCGTCTCGGCCAGCCGGCGGGACACGTCCTTGGGTCCAGCCGCCAGCACCTGGTCATGCTCGGCCCTCTCCGCCATGAGGCGCCGCTCGAGAGCCGTGGGGTCATGCGCCGCCGCGAAACGCCGTTCGGGGACCCGGGCCACCGCGTCGAGGGTGTGCTCGGCCGGGGTGCGGGGATCGCCGACCACGAGGCCGGGATACTCATAGACGGGGTCGGCGATGGTGTGCCAGGTGTGGGTGGGGTGACGGCCCCTCGACTGGCCCACATAGCCCGACAACCGATCCAGAGTGGGGGTGGCCAACAGGTGGGCCTGGTCCCAGGTGCCGCCCTGGGCGCCATCGATGGTGCGAGCCCACCCGTGGGAGAGGTTCGGGGTCCCGTCCGCTCGGGTGCCGGTCACGAACCCGGCCGGGATCTCCACGGTGGTGTCGTCGTCCAGGCGGGTCACCAGCCCAGCGGCGGTGACGGACAGGACGGTGCCGGTGCTGCCGTTGATGAGCCGCCGGTTCGGGAGGGTGAGGGTGGCGTGGCACAACACCCGATCCCCCACCGCATACGACCGTGGGTCGGGACCCCATCCGGGACCTTCCAGTACCGGGCCCGCGAGTTCACCGCGTGCGCTGCGGATGTGGCGGATGCGGTCGGCCAGGTCCTCACAATCGAGGTGGGAGACGGCTAACACGGCGACGTTGGCGGCGCCGTAGCGGTCGGCGTCGGCCACCGCGACGACGGCGAGGGCATCACGGGTCTCCACCGGGCTTGCGTACTCGTGGTCCCACCCGTGTTCGGTCCGGATCGACTGGCTCTCCTCGACGTCCCCGACCCGGTAGGCGGCCAGCGCGTCCCGTTCGCTCGGATCATGTTGGCGACGGTTCACCATCAACTCGACCGCATCCAGGTCCCCGGCAGTGGCGCGGTGGTGGAGTTCGGCGGCCAGACCGCCGGGCTGCACCGGACGGCCCTGGTCATCATCGCCCAGACACCACAACATCCCGCCCGCCGTCGCGGTGACGGCGGTGAGCACGGCGTGGGCGTCGCGGGTGGACACCTGGGACACCTCATCGAGCACCACCACCGTCCCCGCCTGCAGCGGGGTGGGGTTGAGGCGGAAGCGGGCGATGGTCATGGCGTCCAGGCCCGCCGCGTGGAGTTCGGCCACGGCCTTGTTGGTGGCGGCCAACGCCACCACAGGTCGACCCGAGTTGGCGACGGCGGTGGCCGCCGCGGCGGTGAGAGCGGTCTTGCCGTGCCCCGCGGGCGCCAGCACCACCCGCAACCCTCGACCCGGTTCGCAAAGCCCGGAGACGGCGTCGGCCTGGTCCTCACCCAACCCGACCGGGGACAGGTCGATGGCGTCGAAGACGGTCGGGCCGTCCACCCCTTCGTCACGGAGGGTCTGGAGGGTGTCCAACTGGGCTACGACTGCGTCCTCGACAGCGCGGTGCTCGCGGGTGGACCACTCCGGGGGCCGCCGCCGGGCCTCGACGTCGAGAGGGGCGAGGCGCACCACCAGATCCGAGGCCAGGAACTCCGCCGTCAGCGTTTCGATCTGTTCGACGGTGAGGCGGCCGTTGGCCAGGGCGGCGACGCGTTCGATGACGTGGGCTTCCCCGAAGCGGGCGGTGGTGGCGCACAATCCGACCTCGGGATCGACCAGGGCGGCGAACAGTCCGTCCCGGGTGGGCGTGTCGGCTGGGGTTGGCTGGTGACACACCGTGCGCACCAACCGCCCCGGGCTCGGGATCCCCGCGTCGGTGGCTTCGCGGGCCCAGCGGGCCCGGAGTCGTTCGGGGGTGAGGGTCTTGTCCTTCTTGCGACGCGTCCGCAGCGACGCCCGATCATCGGCCCGCATCCGCTCCGCCCGGCTGTCGACGGCTTCGCCGCCCGCTTCGAGGACCGATTCGATGGCTACGGTGCGTTTGGAGAAGGCCCGCAACTGTTGGGGGGTGAAGCCGAGCATTTCGCGACAGCCGTTGCGTTCCGGCCCCCAGGCGACGCCGAGGCGGTCGGTGAGTTGGCGTTGCAGTTCAGCCTGGAACACGGTTCCCCCGGCCTTCAACCACACATGCACCGGATGGCCGTCCAGCGCCACGAACATCCCGTCGTTGCGTTCCACAACGTTGGGGACAAGACAGTGGACATGCAACTGGGGGTCACCATCGCGGCTGGTCCGATGGGTGAACATGGCCGCCGCCAGCCCGTGAGTGCCGATCCGCCGGCGCACCCCATGCACCTGGACCCTGGTGACCGCGGCGTGGCGTTCCATGAACTCCACCGCCGTCGTCGACGCCTCCACCAGGGCCATGGACACTTCGGCCGCCACCTTGTCCCCGCCGAACGCCCACAACAACGACACCGACTTCGGGGCCGACAGGGTCAGGTCGAACGCCTTCACCGTGCGCTCCCTGTGGCCCGCCACCAGATCGGCACCGGTGAGGGGGTGGCGGCCCTCCACCAGGTTCCGCAACTGCTCGGCCTCCACCACACCTTCCAGGCCGAGTTCGCCGGCCCAGGTGCCGTGCCACACGCCGGGGGCTTCGCCGGCGCCCATGAAGTAGTCCTCCACCCCTTGGGCGACGGCGGAGAGCAGGTACTCGGCGCCCCGGAGTTTGGTGATGGTCAGCACCCGCGGACCCGGACCATCGGCCTGCACGCGGCCACCGACGCTCGCCAGCCCGGCGGGCTGGCAAGTGCCTGCCGAATCGGGTTTGGGGTGAGGAGAAGGTCGACGGGCATCACGGGTTCAGCGGCTCGGAACGACGGGAGCAGGAGCGAACAGGTCGAGCTGGTTCGATGCTGAACGGCGCGCGTGAGTGGCGCGGGACGAGGGCCGGGACTCACGCGCAGGGTCCCCGGCCGCAGTGTCCGGCTCGGCGGGTACTTCGACGACCACCGGAGTCGCCGTGTCGGCGTGATTGCTGGTGTCGTCTCGTCCGCCCGCAAGCTCGGCGGCCAGGTCGACCTCGATGCTGTCGAGGCGAGAGCCGATGAGTTCCTCCAACGCTCGGCGGGGGACCCGCAGGACGTTGCCCAGGTCGACGACCGGGAGCCCGGAGCGGCCGGCGGTGGCCCGCCACTCCCGCGTCAGGGCATAGGCCTTGGTGCGGCCCACCCGGATGACCCGGGCCGCTTCCTCCACCGTCAACAACTCAGGCAGCTCAGCCAACCGGCCCTCACACGCTCGACAGGAATACAACGGGATAGTGAGTGTACACGACTCTACGGTCTTGTGCATGACATCGCGAGAATGTTGGTGTAGGGTCGCTGATCGTGAGCACCCGCAGATTCGGCGTCCGGCGCACCATGACCCCCAACCAGATCGTGGCCTACAACGTCATCAAAGCCCGGGCGCTGCGAGGCTGGACCCAAGAACAAGCGGCCGAGGCCCTCGCCCCCTACCTCGGCGCCAAACTGTCGGGGCCCAGCTTCTCCGCCCTCGAGCGTTCGGCCTACAAGGTTGACCGCATCAAACAGTTCTCCGCCGACGACATGCTGGCCCTGTCACGCGGCTTCGATCTGCCCATCGGCTACTTCTTCACCCCACCCCCGCCCGCCTTCGACGCCGGCCTCTACGCCCCCGACGCCGGCATGAAGGGCCTGGACCCCATCGTCATGCTCGACGCCATCCTCGGCACCTCCGACAACCTCGACCACTGGACTGAGGAACTCCTCGCGTACTCGGCCAGCCACGCCCCCATGCCGAAAAGCAAGAAGGAGAAGCCCAGCGTCTCCCCCGCCGACCTGCCCCAGCGCACCAACCCCCTGGTCGCCCTTCGAGCCAAAGCGTTGTTGCGGAACGAACTCGGGGACATCACCAACGCCAGCGACCTCCTCGAACGACTGGCCGACACTCTGCGCCGCCTGGACGAGACAACATCAGCCGCTACGGCGGACCAGCCGACACGAGCAGGCACAGCGAATCAGAAGAAACGGGCTGACACCACCGCCGGACGGGCGGCTCGCGTTCGCAAGAACACCACCAATCGGCAGCCAACGCGAAGGAGTGACACATGATCGACAAGCGCATGACCAGGCAGGGCGAACCTCGTTACGAGGTCCGGGTCCGAGGCACCGACGCCAAGGAGCGCTCACGAACGTTTCGGACCAAGAAGGAAGCCGAGCGCTACGAGCGCGCTCAACTCGCCGCCATCGACCAAGGCATCTGGGTTGATCCCCGCAGCGGTCGGGTGACGGTGCGGTCGTGGGCGACCGAGTGGCAGCGGACGGTCGTGCACCTGCGACCCAAGACGAGGCGCATCTACGACGGCAACATCCGCAACCACATCCTGCCCACCCTGGGCGACTACGAGTTGGGCAAGCTGACACCGTCGATGCTGCGCGGCTGGGTCGCCGATCTGACCGTGAAGAGGGGCCGAGGGGGCAAGACGCTGGCGCCGGGTTCGGTAGCGCAGGCCTACCGCACGCTCAACCGGGTCCTTTCGGCCGCGGTCGACGACGAACTGATCGGAAGGAACCCGCTGCGGGGCGTGAAGCCGCCCAGGCCCAACTCCGAGGAGATGCGCTTCCTGTCGCATGACGACGTCGCCACGCTCGCGGCCGCGGTGGATGAGCGGTACCGCGCCTTGGTCCTGGTCGCCGCCTACTGCGGCCTCCGAGCCGGCGAGCTGGGGGCGCTTCGCCGCAAGCACGTCGACCTGCTGCACCGCAGCATCACCGTCGTCGAACAGGTCCAGTACCTCGGTGCGACCCGGGTTCTGTCAGCCCCCAAGACTGCGGCTGGGCGGAGATCCGTCGCCATCCCCGCCTTCGTGGCGGCGGCGCTCAACGAACATCTGATGACGCGAGCCGCGCAAGGCGCGGACGACCTCGTGTTCCAGGCGCCCGAGGGCGGCTACCTACGACCGGAGAACTTTCGACGACGGGTATGGTTGCCAGCGGTGCGCGCCGCGGGGCTGGCGCCGTTGAGAATTCACGATCTGCGTCACACGTGTGCCTCCTTGGCAATCGCCGCCGGCGCCGACGTGAAGGTGCTCCAGCGGATGCTCGGGCACGCCTCGGCCGCCCTCACCCTCGACCGCTACGGGCACCTCCTCCCCGGCCAAGCAGAAAGCGTGGCCGAGCGGCTCGACGAGATGGCCCAGAGCGCCGCGGCACGGACCAACGCGCCAGTCCAGTCGCTGGCCGTCGCGGCGTCGGCCCGCGTCGCCCGCCGACCTTGACGCGCTGAGGCACGCCGAAGCGACCTGGCGGTAACCTTGGGGCCCATGGGCCGGCTCCGTGCGCTCGTCGAACGCAACCGCGAATCGATCGGCACCGCGGTGCGGCGGCACCGCGGGCGCACGGTCGCCCTGTTCGGTTCTGTCGCCCGCGGCGATGAGCGTGACGGAAGCGACATCGACTTCCTCGTCGAGTTTGAGCCGGGCAGTTCCCTGTTCGATCTGCTCCATCTCCAAGATGACCTTCGCGAGTTGCTGGGCGCGCCCGTCGATGTCGTGTCGGCCGGCGGACTGCGACCCCGGGACACGCACATCCGCCGGGAGGCGATCCCGCTCGGATGAGTCGGTCCGACGAGCAGCGGATCGCCGACATCCTCGACGCGGCAGACGAGCTGGCGGCGATCGTCGCCGCCGGGGTTGAGAGGTTCCGAGTCGAGTCTGTGCTCCAGCGCGCCGCAGAACGGCTCCTCGAGATCATCGGTGAAGCCGCCACCGCCATCCGACCCGACACCCGAGCCGCGCTGACCGACATCGCCTGGGCCGACATCACGCGTCTTCGCATCGTGCTCGCCCACCACTACCACCGAGTCGACGCCGATCAGGTCTGGGTCATCGCCAGCGAACACGTCCCCACGCTCGTCCTCGCGCTACGCACCGCCTGACCCATCCTCAGGTCGGCGCGGCATCGGACGTCGAACTGTCGAGAGGCCCTGAGACGACAGTGTTCGCGCTCGTGCCACCGTGAGTGAAAACTACGGAACGTAGGCAACTCCGTGGGCGCCTCTCGACACACCATCCCGCGAGGATCCCGCGGGCGTCCCGCGTGCGCCGCCTGACCGCGAATATCCGCCAGTGCCATCCAGTACCGCTGACCTGGGCGGATGCGCACCAGACGTCACCAGCCAACCCTGGCCGTACCTCCTGTGAACATCTTTTAAGCGGTTGGTCGTGGGTTCGACCCCCACCGCCCCCACGAAGTGAATGTGCAGGTCAGCCCGTCTGACGCGTGGTTTCCGGCCCGAGACCCTCGATGCGTTCGGTGATGTGTACCGCGTGATCGCCGAGGCGTTCGAAGAAGCGGGCCACCAGCGCCATCTCGATGGCCACCTTGCGAGGGATCGCTTCGTCGAGCAACTCGGCGGAGATCTCGTCGTGCAGACGGTCGAGCGTGTCGTCCATGGCGTCGATACGCCGTGCGGCGGTGGGATCCCGATCGGCGTAGGCGTCGGCCGCCTCCTGCCACATCTCCACGCCGATGCGGCCCATCTGGGCAACCAGGCCTCGCACCGCGGGGGTGAGATCGGCACCGATCCGGTCCTTGGCCCGGCTGGCGATGTGTTCGGCAAGATCACCGGAGCGCTCGAGTTCGGGCACGATCCGCAACACCGCCAGGAGGTACTTCAACTCGCCGGCGACCGGCGCCTGCAACAGCAGGTTGCGCTCCACGATGGCAGCCACGTCGAGGTTGAGACCGTCGATCACCGCGTCCCGTTCGGAGATCTCCTTGGCGGCGTCGTAATCCCCGGTCAGCAGCGTCTCGGTCGCAGCCGCCAGACCCTCGATCACGAGTGCGAACAGGTGGGTGACCTTGCCGTCGATCTCGACGAGTTGGTCATGGAAACCGCGCCGGAGTGGCCCTTGCATCGCCCCTCAGGCTAGGGGACATCTGACCGGAATCTGCGGATGGCGACAGAACGCGCAGAGGGGCCCAGGGTGATCACCGCCCCGGGCCCCTCTGTCTTGACGTTCACATCAACGAATGCCGTGCACAGTTTCTCCCCTGGTTGCTCGATGATTGCTGCAAATCAGATGATTTCCTGATTGGGAATCATCTTCGAGTACTGCCGTTGTTCCACTGTGTGTGCTGGTCGCCCTGCCCCCACCGTGGTGGCGGGTATGTTCACCTCTGTCGGCTCAAACTCCTGCTATCTTAAGTTGTTTCACTCTATGTGGTTATCTAACTACTTAGAGTGACCTAGTGCTGCAAATGCCGTCACAATTTCTGCCCTCGCGCACTTCGTGGATCCGCACGGTTCTGGCCGCGCGCTCCTTCCGCCGCCTGTGGTTGGCCCAGATCGCCAGCGAAGTGGGCGACTGGGCCGGGCGGGCGGCGCTGGGAGTCCTGGTCTACGAACGAACGGGTTCGGCCGCCGCGGTCGGAGCGCTGGCGGTTGCCCTACTTGCGCCCTACCTGGGGATCGCCCAGGTCCTCACGGCGCGACTGGCCCTTCGCGACCCGCGCAAGGTGATGATCTCCGCCGACGTCCTACGGGCCGGCGCCCTCGGCGCGGTGGCGTTGGGCCCACCGATTCCGGTGGTGTTCGCGCTGGTGCTCGTGGTCGGCATGGCCACTCCACCCTTCGAGGCGATGCGCTCCGCCGCGGTGCCCGACACGGTGCCGCAAGAGTTGTTCGACGACGCCATCCGCCTCAGCCATCTGGCGGCCGACGCGGCGGTGGTGGCGGGATACCTGGCCGGCGGCCTGGCGCTCGCCATCGCCGGGCCCCGGCCGGCCCTGGCGGCAGACGCGGTGTCCTTCGTGGTGTCGGCGTTGCTGATCCGGGGCGTGGCCCTGACCCGCCATTCACAGGCCGACACGGGACTCCACCCGCTCACCGGCCTCCGCCTCATCGCCGGCGACGCCGTGCTGCGCGCCTACGTCGCCGGGTTCGCGGTAATCGGCGGGATGGCCATCACCGCCGAAGCGCTTGCCGCGGTGGTCGTGCACCAGGTCGGCGGCAGCGACGGCCAGGTGGGAGTCCTGGCTGCCGCCGTGTCCGCCGCCACCATCGGGGCCACCCTGGTGTTCCGTTCTTCGGGCTCAGACGAAGCCGTGCTGCGGCGCAGCGGGTTCTTGGCCTGCGCTGCGGGCATCGCGGCCGCACTCTCCTTCGCGCTGGGAAGATCGGTGGTCGGGATCGTGCCGGGCTATCTGGCCATGGGGGTGGTGTTCGCCGCGCGCATCCCCGGCAACCGATTCCTCGCCACACGCGCTCCGGCCACCGTACGGGCACTGTTGTTCAGCACCGTGCAGGGCACGATGGCGCTGTTCCAGATGCTCACCCCGGTGGTCGCCGGCTACGCGGCCGGACAGATCGATCCCACCTACACCCTGGCCGCCTGTGGGGCGCTTGCCGCGGTGGCCGGCGCTGTCGTGGCTGGAGGGCGTTATACGCCCAACCAGGCCATCAGCTCCGACGGCGGCACTGCCTTGCCGTAGAGCCAACCCTGGGCCTGGAAGCAACCGTGCGCCCGGAGGAACTCAGCCTGCGCTTCTGTCTCCACACCCTCAGCCAGAACCTCGATGTCGAGGCTGCGGGCCAGGGCGATCATGGCGACCACGATCGGAGCCCCCATCGTCTCGCTGATGTCGGAGACGAACGATCGATCGATCTTCAGCTTGTCGATGGGGAACTGCTGCAGCCGGCCGAGCATGGAGTACCCCGTGCCGAAGTCGTCGATGGCGAGGCTGACGCCCAGTTCACGAACCCGCTGCAGCATGGCGGCGGCGCTGTCCTGTTCGCCCACCGCGATCCCCTCGGTCACCTCGAGTTCGAGCAGACATGGATCGATGCCGGTGTCGTCGAGCAAGCCGACGAGCCGGTCATAGAAGCGGTCGGTGCTCTGGAAATGACGGCCAGACATGTTGACCGCCATGCGCCCTGGTGCAATACCGGCCGAAGCCCAATCGGCCAGTTGCATGCACGCCGTGCGCAATACCCACGAGTCCAGGGCCATGATCAAACCCGATTCCTCGGCCAGCGGCACGAACTCGTGCGGCCCGAGTAGCCCCAAGGTCGGATGCTCCCAACGGACCAGCGCCTCCACCCCGATGAGCGAGCCGGTGACCAGATCGACCTGGGGCTGGTAGTGCAGGCGGAACTCGTCACGCAGGAGGGCGTTGTGCACTTCGCCCTCTCGGACCAGGCGTTGCCGGGCGGTCGCGTTCATGGGCGCGTCGTACATCCGCACCGTGTCACGGCCGGCGCTCTTGGCCCGGTGCATGGCGGTGTCGGCGTTGCGCAGCAGGTGCGACGCCCGCTCCCCGTCCTCGGGGAAGATGGCCACCCCCACACTGGCGGTCATGAACAACTCGTGGCCGTCGATCATCAGCGGCCGGCGCACACTGTCGAGCAGGCGCTGCACGTGGACGAGCGCCTCGTCGACGTCGACCACGTCGGGGATCAGCACGGTGAATTCATCGGCTCCCAGCCGGGCGACGGTGTCGGCTTCACGGCAGGCTCCGGCCAGGCGGGAACCGATGACCTGGAGGAGATCGTTGCCGGCTGCGTGCCCCAAGCTCTGGTTGATCTTCGCGAAGTGGTCCACGTCGACCACCGCCACCGCACAGCGGCCGCGGCTCCGGCGGGCCGCAATCACGGCCTGCCCGGCGCGGTCCTCGAACAGGACCTGGTTGGGTAGACCGGTGAGCCGATCGTGCAGACCCTGGTGCCGGATGGTGTCCACCAGCGCCGCGTTGGACAGCGCAGTACCGGCGATGGCCCCGAGTGCCCGCAACAGCTCCGCGTCGCCCTCATCGAACCGCTCGCCGAAGCGGGGCGCGGCGACCACCAACCAGCCGGTGAGCCCGTTCTCGCCCAGCGGCACGGCCATGACGTCGCCTGCCGGTGCGGGTTCCTCCACGCTGATGTGGGCGCTCTCGCACCGCAACAGTCGTTTGGCGGCGTCGGTGACCGCCATGCCGACCGTGCGACTGTCGACGGACGCGTGCACGAAGGTGGCGGCCTCCAGCAGCTCGCGGTTGCGCTCGCGCTCGGCCCTCGCCTTGACGAACTCGGCGAGCCCACGCTGCACCGCCGTCAGGGGCGGCAACAACAGCAGGAGCAACCACTGGGCATGCAGCCCGGCGCCGCCGGCAACGAGGCCGCACAGGATCAGGAACGGGGCCCACAACACCATGAAGCGCGCATCGGCGATGAGCACGGGGCGGGCGGGTTGGCGCTCCACCAGGGACAGATAGGCGACCACGAGGAGTTCGCCGGTCACCAGACTGAGGATCGCCCCGAGGGCCACCAGACCGAACGTGCCTGCGCCGGCGCCGCCGGGGCCCAAGGCCAGCAGGGTGAGCGCCACCGCGGCCGCCAGGCAGTCGAAGGCGGCATTGGTGAGCGCCGCCCGGAAGCGGGCGCCACCCATCAGGTTGCCGACTGCGGTGCCCAGGGTCACGTAGAAGAGCACTGCGCTGGGTTCCAGCAGCACGAGCGCCGAGGTGAGTATGGCCAGGTTGGGGTGCCAGACCTCACCGGAGAACCGGTGCTGAAGGTGCGTCGACCAGGCCCAGCTCCCGGCCTGGGTGAGCGCGAAGGCGATGAGCAGGACGATGGTCTCCCGACCGCCGGTCGGCGCACCGAAGCGGCACAACACGATCAACGCCCCCGCCACCGCGGGCGCGCTCACGAGCAGCGCGCGACGTTCGCGGCTCATGGCTTGCACCCTCGAGGGCGAAGCCGGGCTCGGCACCGAAGTGCCGTGGCCACTGCTCGTGTGCGGAACCCAGGCAATGAGACCCTTCCTTGTGTGCTACCGCCCCATCCGTGGGCGCCTGGCGTGAACAGGAGGTTCATCGGCAACGCAGAGGGTGACTGGAGCAGATTCGGAGTGACAATGTGCGGAAATGCTCGACATCGCGCGACAGGGGCCCATGAAGGCCGTTGCGGCCAATCGCCTCCCTTCCGCCGATGGCAACTGGGCGTTCGAGGTGAAATGGGACGGAATGCGCGTGCTCGCCGAGGTCGAGGGTTCGCGCGTCCGCCTGTGGTCGAGCCGAGGCAACGAAGCCACCATCTCGTTCCCCGAGGTCGGGGTGGCTCTGTCCCAGGTGCCGACCTCTGACGGCGTCGTGCTCGACGGCGAGGTGGTGGCGTTCGACGCACATGGACGTCCCGATTTCGGGCGGCTGCAGCAACGAATGCATGTGAACTCGGCCCGCGATGCGGCCCGACGCGCCGCCGAAGTGCCCGTGAGGTTCCTGGCCTTTGATCTGCTGGCGATCGACGACACCGACGCTCGCTCCCTCCCCTACGTCGATCGGCGCCGACTGCTCGAAGCCCTCGCCGCCGGCGAGGAGCACCTGGAGGTGCCGGCGTACCGCACCGACGATGGGGACGCGCTCCTCGCGGCAGTCACGGCCCAGGGCATGGAGGGCGTGGTGGCCAAACGGCTCGATTCGACCTACCTGAGCGGGCGCCGGTCGCCGGCCTGGGTGAAGGTGAAGCAGCGCCCGCACCAGGAGTTCGTCGTGGGTGGCTGGCTCGAGGGGGAAGGCAGCCGGGGCGGGCGCCTCGGGAGCCTGCTCGTGGGTTACTACGACTCCGAGGGCGCCAGCGAGGGACTGCGCTACGCCGGCCGCGTCGGCACCGGGTTCAACGATGCCGAACTGACGCGTCTGGGGGGCGTGCTCGGACCGCTCGAGCGCGACTCCTCACCGTTCCGGGGGACGATTCCCCCGGCCGTGGAGCGCGCCGCCCGGTGGGTCGAGCCCGAGATGGTGGTGGAAGTGGCCTTCGCCGAGTGGACCAGCGACTCGGTGCTGCGGCACCCGGCCTACCTGGGCCAGCGCGAGGACAAGGCCGCCCGCGAGGTGACCCGGGCGCCTTGATCCGGGAGCGTCAATCCCGCAGATACCCACGCAGTTCGTCGCCGACGGCACCACCGATGGCGTCGAGGGCTTGCGCTTCACCGAGGACCACGAAGTCGGCGTCGCTGTCGACGCACACCCGGTCCTTGGCGTCATAGATGGCTGCCGCGGTGCGGATGCGATCGCCTTCGCCGCCGGTGATCCAGGCCTCGACCCGATAGCTCCGGCCGACCCGTACGGGCCGGGCGAACCGGCTCGCCGTGCTGGCGGTGACCGCAAACCGGTGCCGTACCGCGATCGTGGCCCACGCTTGGGCCTCATCCAGGACGGCCAGTGAGACGCCGCCGTGCAGGTAGGTGGGTGCCCCGGAGAACGTCGCATCGAGGACGAAGGAGGCCACCACCCGCTCACGGTCGGTGTCGTACGCGAAGGCGATGCGCAGCCCACCGTGGTTCGCCTGCTCGCACACGAAGCAGTTCGAGTCGAATCCCCAGTCCTGGTTGCGCAACGGGACCAACGGCATCGCCCGACCCTACGCTGAGGTCGGTGCTCGAACTTCACGTCATCCAACTGGACGCCGACCTGGCGATGCCCCGCTACGCCAACCCCGGCGACGCCGGCGCCGATCTGCTGGCCCGCACCGACGCCACCCTGGCACCCGGCGGCGGGAGGGCGTTGATCCCCACCGGTATCGCCGTCGCCATCCCCGAGGGCTGGGCCGGTTTCGTGCAACCCCGCAGCGGCTTGGCTCTGCGCCACGGGGTGACCTGCCTGAACACGCCCGGTCTGATCGACTCCGGGTACCGGGACGAATTGCGGGTGTTGCTGGTGAACACCGACCCGGTCGAGGAGTTCTACGTGCGGCGCGGTGACCGCATCGCCCAACTGGTGGTGCAGCGCGTCGAGCACTGCACCTTCGTGGCCGTCGACAGCCTCGAGGACACCGAACGAGGCCTGGGAGGCTTCGGCTCGTCGGGTATCTCGAGTCGATAGGGTCCAGGTCATGCTCGCGTGGATGGATCTGGAGATGACCGGCCTCGACCCCGCCAAGAACGTCATCGTCGAGATCGCCACGTTGATCACCGATGACGAGTTGAACCTCGTCGCCGAAGGTCCGGATCTGATCGTGCACGCCACCGATGAGCAACTGGCGGCCATGGACGACTTCGTGCGCGAGATGCACACTCGCTCGGGCCTGCTGACCAAGATCCAGGAGTCGACGGTGACCCTGGCCGAGGCGGGACGCCAGACCCTGGAGTTCCTGCAGCAGCACCTGCCCGAACCCCGCACGGTCCCGCTGTGCGGAAACTCCATCGGCACCGACCGCCGATTCCTGGCGGCGTATCTGCCCGAGATCGAGGAATGGCTGCATTACCGCTCGGTCGACGTCACCACCATCAAGGAACTGGCCTTGCGCTGGTACCCCGAGGCCGCCTCCAAGGCCCCGCAGAAGGCCACCGCGCACCGCGCACTCGACGACATCCGCGAGTCGATGGAAGAGCTGCGCTACTGGCGCACCGCCGTCTTCAAGGAAATCTGACGGCCCTTCCAGCCCACCTGGCCTCGCACCACGATCAGGTACGCCGACCGGGCGAACACCGCCACGAAAAAGGCCATGTGCAGCGGGAAGAGCAACGGTGCCCACCAGCCGAAGCGACCGATCCGGCGCCACATCCACGAGAGCTGCAGGACGAACAGCCCGTAAAGCGCCACGACGAAGCCGGGATCGGCGGTGGACGCCTCGCCGTTCCACAACAACTCGGCCGACCACCACGCCGTCTGTAGCCCGACCGACACCCAGGCCACCACCATCAGCAGGGTGAGCGTGGAGGCCTTTCCGGCCCCGGCCGCCAGGTTCTTCGACCACCCCTCCACCAGCGCAGCCAGCCC
>JANMIX010000285.1:0-5649 GCA_031376015.1 Acidimicrobiia bacterium
GCATCGAGCACCAGCAGGTCGGCCAGCGCCCCCGGTGCCACGACCCCGGCCTGCCCGCACGGTTGGCGCAGGGCCACCGCGCCGTTGGCGGTGGCGCAGGTGATGGCCTGCAGCGGATCGAGGCCCATCTCGGTGACAAACAACTCGAGCTCACGGGCGTGCCAGTGCCCGTAGGGCGTCAGGGAGAAGCCGCTCTCGGACCCGCACAGCACCCGCACCCCGGCGTCGAAGGCGCGGCGCACCATGCCGGCGGTGGCGGCGATCTCCCCCCGGAACAGATCCACCTGCGCCGAGGCCGCCCCCACCAGATGCCCGTAGTCGCACAGGTTCGCCAGGAAGGTGAACGTGGGGCACAGCGCGGCGCCGGAGGTGACCACCGCGTCGAGCGCTTCTTCGTCCATGAACGAGGTGTGCAGCAGCAGGTCAATCCCGGCCCGGGCGGCCTGGAGGGTCGAACCGGCCGTACGGCAGTGGGCCACCACCGGGGTGCCCAGGGCGTGGGCCGTGTCGACCACCGCCCGCAGTTCGTCGTCGCTCCACACCGACACCTCGCCGGCGCGGCCCGGCAGCAGGCCCGTCACATGGATCTTGATCCAGTCGGCGCCGTACTTGATCTGTTCCCGGGTGACCCGCACCATCTCGTCGCGGTCGCCCACCACCCGGGCGTAACCGAGGCTGCCCTGATCGGGGATGAGGCGCCCGGCGGTGCCGCCCGCCGCGGTGAGCAACGCGTTCATGCCGGCCTTCATGCGGGGGCCCTCCACCAGGCCGGCCTCGATGGCGTCACGCAGGGCGGGGCCGAGGTCGAAGATGCAGTCGGCGTCGAGGAACCCGGTGACCCCGGCCCGCAGCAACTTGCCCACGTTGTGGGCGGCAACGAATGCCGCCGCGCTCTGGGAGCGGTGGAAGAACAACTCGTCGTTCGAAGCCGGTTCGCCGAAGGTGATGTGACAGTGGGCGTCGATGAGGCCGGGCATCACCCAGCGGCCCGCGCAGTCGACGCGCACCTCGCCGGGTCGCTCGCCGGCGGGTTCCGCCGCGGAGCCGACGGTGGTGCGGTCGGGACCGACGAAGGTGATGGCATCGCCCTCGACCACCACCGTCGTGTCCGGGCGCGGCGGGGCGCCGGAACCGTCGATGACGGTGCCGCCCACCAGTAGCAATCGATCGGTCGTTCCTGCCATCGATCCCCCGACGATCCACCGGCCCGATGCCGGAGTCGACCGAAACGTTAGCGCAGCACCCTCAGGAGGTAAACACTGTTCACTACGGCTGCGAGCGGCGGCGGCTGGCGGGCGTGGTGCCGGCCGGCTCCCAACCCTTGAGCAACCGGCCGATCACCTCGTCGATGAGATGTTCCTCGAGGTCGGCGGGCAGCCCGAACCCCAGTTGCAGCGCGGACGCCACCCCGTGGCACGACGTCCACAGCGCCAGGCTCACCAGCACGGGATCGTCGGCGTCGATGCGGCCTGCGGCGATCGCCTCCTCCACCGCACCGAGTGCCACGGTGAAGGCGCGGGTGGCGGCGGGCAGCTCGGCGCCTTCGGGCAGTTCGGCGGGGCCCAGGTCGGGCGGGAAGACGAACATCACGTCGAAGAGCTCGGGGCTCTCGCGGGCGTGGTCGATGTAGGCGCGGCACTGGGCCTTGATGCGCTCGATCGGGTCGGCCTGGCGAACCGTCTCGAAGCGTTCGACCAGCAGGTCGAACTGCTGCTCTGCGATGGCACGCAGCAGGTCGCTCTTGTCGTGCACGTGGGCATACAGCGCCGGCGCGGTGACACCGAGCACCGTGCCCAACCGGCGCAACGACAACGCACTCAGACCGCCTGCCCGCACCAGGTCGGTGGCCGCCGCCACGATGGCGTCGCGGCGCAGCGGAGCGCGCTCGTCGTGGTCGGTCGACATCGGCGCCCAGCGTTGCAGATGAACACTGTTAACCAAACGCGGGTCCGAAGCTGGTAACGTCGGGGGATGCCGGTTCTGGGGGCACTATGACTGCACTGCTGGCGCCGATACTGGCCGAGCGAAGCGACGACGTGGCCGTCATCGACGGTGACCGTGCCACGACCTGGCTCGAACTCGATCGGCGGGTGGAGGCGCTCGTCCACGCGCTCCGGGCTCGCGGTCTGGGCTCGGGCGACGTGGTCGTGTCGATGTTGGGCAACCAGACCGAGGCCGTCGAGGTGGCGCTGGCCTGCATGCAGGCAGGTTGGATACTGGTGCCGGTGAACTGGCACTGGGTGACCGACGAGGTCGCCTATGTGCTGGCCGACGCGGACGCCGCCGCGGTGATCGTCGATGCGCGTTGGGCCGAGGTGATGGCCACTGCGCTTGCCACTTCTGCTCATCCGTGCCGGGCCCGGCTGGCCGTGAACCACGACGACACGACGAGCGAATGGTTCGAGGACTATGAGGGCGCGGTGGCGACGGTGACGCCGGGACCCATCGAGACTGCGGAGAAGGGCGGCCCGATGTTCTATACGTCGGGCACCACCGGCCGGCCCAAGGGAGTGCGGTCTGCGCTTGGGTCGGTGGGCGGCCCGCCCGAGTTGTTCACCCTCATGGCGCATTCGATGCGCCCCACCCTCGGGTTGCCCGACGGCGGGGGGGTACAGGCGATCTGCGGGCCGATGTACCACTCGGCCCAGTGGGTGTTCGCCCTGTTCTCGTTGCTGGCCGGCGCCACCTTGGTGCTGCAGCACCGCTTCGACGCGGACGAACTGCTGACCCTGATCGACGCCCACGAGGTGACGAACCTGCACCTGGTGCCGGCCCAGATGAAGCGGATGCTGGACCTGCCAGAGGACCGCCGTGCCGCCTTCGACGGCGCCAGCCTGCGCGCAGTACTGCACGGGGCGGCGCCGTGCCCACCGGAGATCAAGCGCCGGCTGATCGAGTGGTTCGGCCCGGTTGTCACCGAGTACTACGGCGGCACCGAGGGTGGCTTCATCTCCGTGATCACCACGCCCGAGTGGTTACAGCGGCCGGGCAGCGTCGGCCGACCGCTGCCGGTCATCGAGGTGCTGATCATCGACGAGGATGGCAACCCCGCGGGCCCCGACCGACCGGGCGACATCTACTTCCGCAACCTCATGGGCAGCGACTTCGAATACCACAACGCCCCCGACAAGACGGCGTCCTCGCACCGCACCGACGGCTTCGGCACCCTGGGTGACATCGGCTACCTCGACGCCGACGGCTACCTGTTCCTGTCAGACCGGCGCATCGACATGATCGTGTCGGGCGGGGTCAACATCTACCCCGCCGAGATCGAAGGCGTGCTGGCCGTGCACCCGGCGGTCGCCGATGTGGCCGTGTTCGGCATCCCCGACGACGAGATGGGTGAGCAGGTGAAAGCGGCGCTGGTACTGCACGAGGGCGTCGAGTGGGACGCCACCCTCGAGGCCGGCCTGGTGGCCCACTGCCGCGAGAAGTTGGCGGGCTACAAGTGCCCTCGCAGCTTCGACCTCCATACTTCGCTGCCCCGCTTGGAGTCGGGCAAGCTCGCCTAGCGCGTGTTGCGCGACGACTACTGGACCGGCCACCAGACCTCGATCTGAGCGGTCCTCTCCGTGCAACGCGCCGACGCCGAGCGGCCGCCGGAGCAGGCAGCAGCGGTAGCGTGATCCGATGGTCGATGAGGCTCACGAACCGAGTACCGGGGAGGAGCCGCCGGCTGTGGCGCCCGGGGCGGCGGAGCCGGTTGGTGCCGGCGGCGCGGTGTTGTCCCCCGGCCGTGGCGACGCGCTGCGTGAGGTGCGAGCCATTCTCGACGGGCTCCCTGCCATGATCGGCTACTGGGACACCGATCTGCGCAACCGGCTGGCCAATCGCGCCTACGTCGAGTACTTCGGGGTGGAGCCCACCGCCATCCGGGGCATGCACATCCGGGAGGTGCTGGGCGAGGAACTCTTCGCCCGCAATTTTCCCTTCATGGAACGGGCTCTGGCGGGGGAGGAGCAGTTGTTCGACCGCACGATCATCGACACGTCCGGCCGCGCCCGCCACACCCAGGCCTCCTACATTCCCGACGTGGTGGACGGCACGGTGCAGGGCTTCTTCGTGCTCGTCACCGACATCACCGCCCGGCGCGAGGCCGAGATCGCCCTGGCCCTCGCCGATAAGGAGTTGCGGCGCTCCAACCGCGACCTCCAGGAGTTCGCCGCCGCCGCCTCCCATGACCTGCGCTCTCCGCTGGTGTCGATCGGAGGCTTTGCCAGATTGTTGGAGCAGAGCTACGGCGACGTGCTCGACGAGAACGGTCGTAAGTTCCTCGGCCTCATCGTCTCGGGTGTCGATCGCCTCGACACACTCATCACGGATCTCCTCACCTTCGCCACGGCGGGCGCCCCGACCGCGAACGAGACCGTCGATCTGGGCGCAGTGCTCACCGAGGTCATCGCCAGTCTCGAGGGAGTGCGCGCCGAGGTGTCGGGCACGGTCGAGGTGAGCGGTGAACCGCCCACCCTGCAGGCGAACCGCACCCAGTTGGTGCAGTTGTTCCAGAACCTGCTGACCAACGGGTTCAAGTTCCACGGTCCGCTCCCGCCGGTTGTGCGGGTGCACTTCTCGCCGCTGGTGGCGGGTGAGTACGCGGTGCAGGTCAGTGACAACGGCATCGGCATCCCCGCCGAGCAGGTCGAGAAGGTGTTCGGCATGTTCCAGCGCCTGCACGGTCGAGACCAGTACTCCGGCACCGGTATCGGGCTGGCCTTGTGCCGGCGAATCGTGGAACGTCACGGCGGCACGATCGGTGTCGTGCCCACCGACGGCGCCGCGGGGACGACGATCAGGTTCACGCTCCGGGCCGGGTTGGCGGGGCCGACGTGACACTCCGCCGGTTACGACCCACCCAGTAGACGAACGAGCTCGTCCCAGCCGCCGACGACCGCGGTGGTGCGGATGTGACCGTCGTGAACGACCACCACTGCGGGGGCCACCCGCACGCCGAGGTCGGCCCAGGCCTGGTCGTCGGCCACCGTGGCGATGTGGCGACCGGCCAGCTCACGCACCAGTTCGGGGCGGTCGGTGGCGGGGCCGTGGGTGACCACCAGGGTGCGGGCGGCGCCGGGCACGGCGCCCCGGTTGCGGGCCAGCGCGGCCCACACCTCGTGGCAGGTGAGGCACGTGGTGGAGAGGAACACCACGGCCACCTCGCCCCGGCCCAGTTCGCGCCCGGCCACCCGTTGCAGCGGCCCGGTGGCCGACGGGGCGACCGAGCCTCCCTGCAGGGTCAGGTACACCGCGCCGGCCAGCACGGCGGTGGCGGCGCCGGTCCAGGGAGCGGCACGCACCAGGTCGGGCCACGACGGTGCGCCGGCCACGGCGGCGCCGGCCGCGCCCGCCGCCAGCGCGGCGTCGGCCAGCGCGTGGCGCAGACCGGGAGGCCCGCCGCCGGTGCCGAAGCAGGCGCACTCGGGCAGGCCGCGGTTGCGCACGGCCAGCACGAACACGGTGAACGCCCCGTAGGCGAGCGCGGCAGCGATGCCGCCCAGCCACCCGGGGCCGGTCAACGCCACCGCACCGGCGACCAACTCGCCGGCGCCCACCGCCCGTGCCGCGCCGTCGGCGGGGGTGCCGGGGGGTGGGAATGGCGGCGGGGGTGCCGGTGCCGCCTGCCGTGCGGGGTGCGATATCGGCGGGCGTGGC
>JANMIX010000407.1:0-5766 GCA_031376015.1 Acidimicrobiia bacterium
AGGACCTCGTCGCGGTCGACGCTGGGACCCACCTCGTCGACGCGAAGCACGTTGGCCAGCGGATACGGGTGGGCGGTGGGCGGCACGTCGTGGAGATCCAGCGCCTCCACATCGGCGGCGTGGCCCAAGATGGCGGCGAGCTGACCGGTGAACGTGTCGAGCTCGGCGTCGCTCAACTCGAGGCGGGCCAACCGGGCGACGTGCGCGACCTCGTCGCGGGTGAGCTCTGCCATGGGCAGGTCATCGTATTGCGTCGCACCACACCGCCTGCCACGCGTTCATTCCGCCAGGATGGCGACGGCGAATCATCAGCTCAGATCCTCACCCGACGGCGCGGCGGGCGAAATCGACCACGGAGCGCTCCACGAGCTCACGGTCGTAATCGAGGGTGGCCACGTGGAAGCTGCGCTCGAGCGTGACCCGCTCGACGGGCCCGGTCACCGACGCCGCCAGCGTGTCGCTGTTCTCAGGCGGCACGACATGGTCCTGGGGGCTGTTGAGCACCAGGACCGGGCAGGCGATGCGCGACAGGCGGCCCTGGAACTCGCCCGCCGCCTCCATCATCGTGAGCAGCGGCGCCAGCGGGGTGTCGGCATAGGCCGACTCGTGCGAGTCGGGATCAGCGATGTCCGAACCGATCCCCGCCATCACCTCCTGACCGTCATCGACAAGTTGCTGCACGAAGTCACGCATGCCGGGCGGCTCGGCGACCAGGCCGTTGATGACCGCGATGCCGGCCACCTCCGGGTGGTCTGCGGCCAGCCAGCAGGTGAGGGCACCGCCCATCGAGAGGCCCGCGATGACGACCTTGCCCGGCACCCGGGCGGACAGCGCCTTGTACGCATCCTCGGCGGCGCCCAGCCAGTCGGCCCAGCCGGTGCGCTGCATGTCCTCGACCGTGGTGCCGTGGCCGGGGAGCAGCGGCAACTCCACCGCGAACCCGGCGGCCGCCAGCGCATGGGCCAGACCCCGCATCGAATGCGGGTTGCCGGTGAACCCGTGGAGTACCAGTGCCCCGTGCGGTCCACCGTCGATCGATTCGGGCTCGGCGCCGGGGATGATGGGTGCGGTCATGGCTGCTCCAGTTCACACATAGGGGTCGTCGACGAGGGGGGCGCGCCACCAGTCATCGCTGGAGGGTTCCCAGTCGGGATCCTCCACGATGCAGTCCACCGGGCAGACCGGTGGCAGGCACTTGCCGCAACCGGAACAGAGTTCGGGGAGGATGATCACGTCCATGCCGTGGTTGAAGATGGCGCCGAATTGCGGTGGGCAGTGACGCAGGCAGGTGTCGCAGTTGATGCAGATGGACATGTCGATCTGCAGCGGCGGGTTCTGCCATTTCGGGTTTCGTTCGCGCTCCGCCATTCGCTCTGCGCGGGTACCCGGAGCCATCGACGGTCACCCTAGCGACATCAGCTCGAGAACCGGACTAGGTTCCCGCCGTCGAATCGATCTCATGAAGGAGTTCGTCACCGTGCCTTATCCCTTCCTTTCCGATGAGTGGGTCGAGGAAGCCCGCAAGATCCGTGCCGAATTCTCGGGCCAGGGTTCTCCCCCGGCGCATGCGGTGCGGATGAATCAGATCATCACCGAGGTGCCCTTCGGTTCGGGTTCCATCGATGCCCACATGGACACCTCCACCGGCGACATCGAGCTGGATCTGGGCCACCTCGAGAGCCCCGACCTCACCGTGACCCTCGACTACGCCACGGCCAAGGCGATCCTGGTGGACGGCAACCCCCAGGCCGGGATGCAGGCGTTCATGGCCGGCAAGATCAAGGTGCAGGGCGACATGACCAAGCTCATGGCCATGACGTCGGCCACGCCGGATCCGGTGGCCGTGCAGGTCGCAGCCCGCATCAAGGAGATCACGGAGTAGCAGCCCGCTCCGTCTCGCCGCTGGCCGGCAAGGTTTCCGAAGGCGCCCCTGCGGGGGCGCCTTCGCCGTCCTGGCGCCACACCGTCCGGCCCACGAACATGGCGGCCACCACCCCCGCCAGAGCCATCGCCGCGCCCACCAGGTACGCGTCGTGGTAGCCGGCGATGTCGGTGTCCGAGGCCGAGCGCGCCGCCTGCACGGCCTGCATCACGCAGATGCCGATGACGACGCCGACCTGGTTCATCATCTGCTGGGCGGCACCGGCCACCCCGAGGTCCGCTTCGTCGACGGCGTTGGCCAGAGCCGCGGTCATGGCCGGCTGCGAGGCGCCCATCCCCAAGCCCGAGAACCCCAGC
This sequence comes from Acidimicrobiia bacterium, assembly GCA_031376015.1. GTDB lineage: Bacteria > Actinomycetota > Acidimicrobiia > Acidimicrobiales > JACDCH01 > JANMIX01. The sequence continues at coordinate 2,239 of JANMIX010000407.1, forward strand.
GCGGCAAGGATCACCAGATCACCGCTGGACGCGTGCAGCGCGGCCAGCGCCAGCATCGACACCGTGATGGCGGCCGCCCCCATCACGGCCGACACCCGCTCGCCGATCCGCAGGGTGAGGGCGCCCGCCACCGGACCGGCGACGGAGAACACCGTCGGCCGGGCGATCAACAGTGTCGCCGAATGTGTCTCGCCGTAGCCGAACACGTTCTGCAACAGCAGCGGGGTGATGACGAAGCCACCCATGTAGGCGAAGTTGGTGAAGAACTGGGTCGTGATGGGGAAGACGAAGTTGCGTTCGCGCAGGTACCGCAGGGGGAACAGCGGAGCCTCGGCCCGGCGCTCGGCCCGCACGAACGCGGCGATGAGCACGGGGGTGGCCACGAAGCAGCCCACGATGACGGGGCTCGCCCACCCCAGTGACTGTCCCCGGTTGATGCCGAACAACAACGACGTCGCCGCGCCGCCCAGCAACAACGCACCCTGCAGGTCGAAGCGCACGCCTTCCAGCGGCTCGGTGTCGGGAAGGATGGCGGCCGCCAGCACCAGGGTGGCCAGGGTGAGGGGCACCTGGGCCACGAAGATCCACCGCCACCCGTAGGCCTCCACGACCGGACCGCCGGCCACCACCCCGATCACGGGTGCGCCCGCCGCCACCATCGACCACCAGCCCATGGCCCGGGCCCGCTGCTCGGCGGGGAACAACCGGTTGATCATGGCCAGCGACGCCGGTCCGGTGGCGGCGCCCAACGCCGCCCCCAGCGTGCGGAAGGCGATAAGAAATCCCGCGTTCGGGGCGATGGCCGTGAACCCCGCGAACAGGCATACACCGGCGATGGACCACAGGTAGATGCGGCGCTGACCGCGCAGGTCGGCGAGCTTCCCGGCACTGGGCCCGAACACGGCGAAGGCCAGCAGGGGGCCGGTGAGCACCCAGGAGATGGTGCTCACATCGGTACCCAGATCCGCCGCGATCGACTTGAGCGAATTGGACAGGATCGTGATCGAAAAACCCACCGAGAACAGGCCGAAAAGGGCGGTAGCGAGCACGATCCACGAGTACCGCTCGCTGCCCTCGACCCGCTGCACGAGGCGGCGGCGCAACAGCAGGGGCCACGGCAACACCTGCAGCTCGTCGATGCCCGGAGCGTCGACCGACAACTCGTCGGCACGCCGGATCGCGTCGTCGAGGTCCGGTCGAGGCATGACCGCTCAGGGTAACGGAATCGTTACGAATTCTGAGAGGTCAGCGCGTAACCGGGGAACTCGGTATACAGTCAGCGATGCCGCCGATCTTGCTGGGGCGGTTCGCTGGACGCAGTGTTCCCCAGCCGCTGCGATGAGGCAGCCGCCCCAGCCAGGTCGGCGGAGTCGCGTCCCCACCCTTGCCGGTCAGTGCTCGGCGCCCTCGTTCAGGCGGGAAGCCAGTTGCCGTGAAAACCGTTGGGCACCCGCGCCGGCAGGTGTACCGTCGCCAGCGTCTCGAGTGAGGCTGCGTCGAGCACCATGAGGTCGCTCACGTTGCGGTCGGCGTCGTACACCAACCCCATCACGACACCCTCCCCTTCGGGTGTCGCCTCGTCGGGGGTGAGGTAGATGAACTCGCCGCACACCGTGGACGGACCGAACTGTCGACGGGTCGAGCCACCCTTGGCCAGGTCGTGTCGGATCAGCGCGTTGGCACCGAAGTCCACGGAGCCGTCCGGGGCGGCGGTGAGAGCGACGGTCCAGCCGTAGCGGTGTGAGGAACCCAGCCGCCGTTCGTCCCCGCGGGGGAACTCCTGGGGCCGGTCATCGAGCGTCTCCTCGATCACCTTGCCCGACGTCGGATCGATCAACCACCGCTCCAACGTCGGCGGCCCCTCGTTGGGGCCGTGTAGGTCGGTGGCGAACATGCGGTCGTGACGGATCACGTCGAGCACCACCCGGTCGCCGTCGTCATACGCGTTGAGCGTGTGGAAGACGTAACAGGGCTCGACCTCACACCACCGGATATCCACGGCGTCGCCGTGGCGCGGGAGCACCCCGACACGGGCGGCCTCGCCCTCCTTCCACCGGTACGGCAGCTCGGCGCCACCCATGGCCGCGTCGAGATCGAAATCGCAGGGGAGATCGAAGATGAGCACGTTCGACTCGGTGAGCGCGCAGTCGTGCAGCATCGGGCTTCCGGTGGTCGGGATGGCCACCGTGCGCCGCACGGTGCCCTCCGCGTCGATCACGCTGTAGCGGACCTCCTCGCCCCAGCCCCAGTGGTAGGACACCGCGTGGAGCTCACCGGTGGCCGGATCGCGTTTGGGATGGGCCGTGTAACCGGTGAGGCCGCCCAGGTCGGTGCTCCCGAGGGTGTCGAGCTCCTCATTCAGCTCGTAGGGCAGCGAACCCGCCTCCACGATTGCGAAGGCGCGGCCGGCATGACCGATCACGTTGGTGTTGCAGGCGAAGTCCATACCGTTGCTCACCGGGCCGCCGGGGGCGGGCTCACCGAGTGCCTCGGCCACCGACCGCGACCGGACCCACCGGTTCCGGTACCACTGCGCCGAACCGTCACGCAGCCGGATGCCGTGCACCATCCCCTCGCCGGTGAACCAGTGGTACGTCGCGGGGTCGGCCGCCATGGGGTTGGGGCCGTTGCGCAGGTACCGGCCGTCGAGCCAGGGCGGCAACGTGCCCGTGACCGCAAGGTCGAAGGTGGTGAACTCCTCGCGCACCGGTGCGTAGGCACCATCAAGATAACGATTCCCCATGGCCTGTCCCCCTGTTCAGTCCTGCTGCATCCGCCGGTTTGTCCGCCGAGACCTCTCAGGGCTGGGCGAAGCTTCCCAACGCGTCGGAGAGCTCGTCCACCGTCCATCGTTCGTCCCGATCAATGCCTTCGCCCACCCGCCATGGTTCCATCATCTTGATCGCCCCGCCATGGATCATGAATGTCGCCCCGGTGAAGGCGCAGTCGGCCGTGGCGAGATAGGCCACCAGCGGCGACACGTTGGCCGGATCCCACACGTCGAAACCGTCCTTGGGCGCCTGCACCATCTCGCCCAGTCCGGGGACCGATTCGGTGAGCCGGGTGCGAGCGGCGGGTGCCAGGCAGTTCGATCGCACCCCGTACCGGCCCAGTTCCTGGGCGCAGATGGCCGAGAAGGCGGCGATTCCCGCCTTGGCCGCGCCGTAGTTGGTCTGGCCCGGGTTGCCCATCAGACCTGACGTCGAGGACGTGTGGATGATGCTGGCCCGCACGTCCTCGCCCGCCTTGGCGCGCTCCCGCCAGTGCGCCGCCGCCCATCGCGTGGGCACGAAGTGACCCTTGAGGTGCACGTTGATGACGTCGTCCCAATCCCGCTCGGTCATGTTCACCAGCGCCCGGTCGCGCAGGATGCCGGCGTTGTTCACGAGCACATCGAGCCGGCCGAAGTTCTCCAGCGCGCACTGGATCAGGCGCTGGCCACCATCCCAGTCGGCCACGTCGTCGCTGTTGGCTACCGCCTCGGCCCCCAGGGCGACGAGTTCGGCCGCGACCGCGGCGGCCGCCGAC
>JANMIX010000434.1:0-2286 GCA_031376015.1 Acidimicrobiia bacterium
GCCTTCCGTTGGTTCTCCGACCTCGCAGTGGACGTGGCCGTCATCGAGGTCGGCCTACTCGGAAGGTGGGACGCGACAAACGTGGTGAACGGCCAGGTGGCCGTCATCACCAACGTCGCCCTCGACCACACCGAGTTCGCCGGGCCTGACAAGACCGACATCGCCCGCGAGTAGGCCGGCATCATCAAGCCCGCCAGCTCTGTCGTGCTGGGTGAGACCGTTCCTGAGCTGGTGGAGATCTTTCGTGCCGAGGGCGGGGCGGTGCTGCTCGAGCGTGGTCAGGACTTCGACACGCTGGAGAACAACCTCGCCGTCGGCGGCAGGGTGGTGGACCTGCGCACGCCGACCACGGTGTACACCGATGTGTTCGTGCCGTTGAACGGACGGCATCAGGGCGACAACGCAGCGGTGGCATTGACGGCGGTGGAGGCCTTCTTCGCCGGCCCGCCGGCAGAAGAGATCGTGCTCGAAGGTTTCGCGGAAACGTTGGTGCCCGGTCGATTCGAGGTGCTCAACCACCTGCCCCTCGTGATCGTCGACGGCGCCCACAACCCGGCCGGCGCCGACACGTGTGCCCAAGTGTTCTTAGAGGATTTCCATCCCGAGGGCCGCCGCTTGCTCGTGGTCGGCTGCCTACGCGGGCGCGATCCTGTGCAGTTGCTCAGCGCGCTGCGGGCCGACGAGTACGACGTCGTGTATTGCTGCACTGCACCCTCGCCACGTGGACTCCCCGCGGCTGAGCTGGCGGCCGCCGCACGTGGTATTGGTTGTGACGACGTGATCGAGATGGCCTCGGTGCGGGGCGCGTGCGAGCGGGCCTTCGAGACGGCGTCCGTGGACGATGCAATCGTGATCACCGGCTCGCTGTACGTCGTCGGCGAGGCGCGCCCCTACATGCTCGCCCGCCGGATGGCCTGAGCCCCACGTCAGATCGGCAAGGCCTCGGCAAGGCTGTCAGGCCCGGCTTCAGCCGCAACCCATCGATGCCGATGATCCACTGAGCGCTCGATCGTCGACCAAACCCGGTTGTGGCACGTGGCGTTGATGTCGTCCCGACGTCAGAGACAGGAAGGAGTCGAGCCTGATGGAGCGCCGCACTGCCTTCGTCGCCTCGATCGCGACGGGTGTCAGCCTCACCCTGGGCGTGGTGGCCTATGCAGCGACCGGCGGTGCATCGATCCTCGGTCTGGGGAGCGCTCATCGAGCGGGCTCGGGTCGGGCCGCTGATCCGTTGGTGGTGCATCAGGTGCAGACCATCGAGGACGAGATCGTGGTGTCCAGCCGCTCCACCGACGTGCCTCGCCCGGTGGAGCGCGAAGTTGCCACCGCATCCGTTGCCCGTCCTCCCGGAGTTCCGGTGGATTGGCCGGCGAACAAGCCGATCCCCCCGATGCCTGCGAGCTGCCAACAGCCCCAGCTCGAGGACAACGGCGTTTGGAAATGTGATCACTGATGGCTGATCTCGACGAGGCCCAGGCCCAGCGGTTGGCCCGCCTGGCCCAGCGGCGGCCCGTCGCCGCTGCCGACCCATCCGTGGCCGCATCGACGCCGGAGACGCTTCTTCTCGACCCGCGCACCAGTGTGAACGTCGTGGCCTCGGGGCGCCGACACACCGCCGCCGCCGCGAAGATCCTCAGCACCGGGCTGGCGACCTCGGGATTTCTCGGCGCGGTCGGTGCCTTGGCTCTGCACGGCGCATCGCCCGCGCCGCAGGCGTTGTCCGCCGCGGCCGATGCTGCCACGCAGCCAACGGTGATCGTGATCGACACCATCCATCGCACGGTGTACGTCGACGAATTCGGCAACCCGGTGGCCGGGCCGACCGCTGACCTGGTCAGGGTGCCCACCACTGCGCCGGCCGCGCTGCCGATCGACGTAGTTGCCGTGCCCGCCACGCTCGCCACGCCCGCCGTGACGACTCTGCCCGCCATCCTGCCCGCAGCCGCTCCTTTGCCAGCGCCCGCTCCGGCGCCAGCGGTGGCAACGCCGGCTCCTGCGACGCCCGCCGGCCGGACGCCCGCTCCCGCATCGGCGGCGGTTCCCGCGCCGTCGGCAACACCGGCCGCGGCTCCGGTGCCGGCACCAGATCCGGCGCCGGCACCAGATCCGACGCCCCCCGCAGCCCCGGCCCCGGCACCAGATCCGGCGCCAGCTCCGACGCCGGCCCCAGCGCCTGCCCCGGCGCCCGCCGCTGCCCCGGCCCCGGCCCCAGCGCCCGCCGCTGCCCCAGCCCCAGCGCCCGCACCGCCGCCTCCACCGGCATGCACGGGCTCCACGTGCTGACAC
>JANMIX010000533.1:0-7382 GCA_031376015.1 Acidimicrobiia bacterium
CCATGGGATCGCACCTCGACCAGTTCCAGCGCATCGTCGTGTCGCCGTGCTCGGTATCGGCGGTGCTCTACGGACAGGGCGGGCCGGCCGTGCTGTGCGTCAACGCCATCGATGACCTCACGACCCTGGCGGCGTCATGAAGTCCCGCAGGAGCCCGCGGTGATGGGCGAGAGCTTCGATGTCACCGACCCGATGGTCTTCACCGCCGGCGCGGTGGGCGAGCCGGGCCGGCGGGTGTTCTACCTGCAGGCGCAGGCACCGGGAACCGTCGTCACACTGAAGTGCGAGAAGCAACAGGTCGGCGCCCTGGCCGAGTACCTCGGCGACCTGCTCGAGGATCTGCCTTCACCCGACCCGGCCGGGGTCCCCACCATCCTGTCCCTGCTCGAGCCGTTGGTCCCGGAGTGGGCCGTGGGCTCGCTGGCGGTGGCCTGGGACGAGAATGCGGATCGGTTGGTGCTGGTGGCCGAGGAGCTTCCCCTCGTCGATGAGAACGCGGGCCCCGTGGGTGAGGAGAGCGCACCCAGCGACGAGGAGCAGACCCTGGCGAGGGCGCGCTTCCAACTCACCCGTGAGCAGGTCGCCGCCTTCGTGGCCCACGCTCGTGAGGTGATCGCGGGCGGGCGGCCGCCGTGCCCCTACTGCGGACGGCCCCTGGACCCGGAGGGCCATGCGTGCCCCAGGATGAACTGACCGAGCCTCTTCGGTCGGGCGACATCGAGATCGTTGGGCGCATGCCCTGGAGTTCGAACGGCACGTTCCTGGTCGAGGTGTGTCACGACGGCCGCAACCAGCGGGCCATCTACAAGCCGCACCGCGGGGAGCGGCCATTATGGGACTTCCCCTCGGGCCTGTTCGGCCGAGAAGTCGCCGCCTACGAACTGGCCTGCGCCCTGGGGTGGGACCTGGTACCCCTCACCGTGCTGCGGGAGGAGGCACCGATGGGAGTGGGAAGCCTGCAGCGATTCGTCGACGCCGATTTCGAGCAGCACTACTTCACGCTCTACGAGGAACCGACCGGCCGTTACCTCGATCAGCTGCGCCGGCTCTGCCTGTTCGATCTGCTCGCCAACAGCACCGATCGCAAGAGCGGCCACTGCCTGCTCGACCGTGACGGGCACGTGTGGGGGATCGACAACGGACTCAGCTTCCATGCCGAGTTCAAGCTTCGCACGGTGATCTGGGAGTTCGGCGGCGAACACATCGCCACCGATCTGATCGAGACGGTGGACCGGTTCGCCACCGCCGGCCTGCCCGACGCCCTGGCCCGTCTGCTCGACCCGTTCGAGCGAGATGCGCTGCTGACCCGGGCGCGGGCAGTGGTGGCCGAGGGTCGGTTCCCCATCGACCCGACGGGACGCCGGTACCCCTGGCCCCTGGTGTGAGCGACAACCTCGATCGCCTGCTGAGCGACGGCGACCTCGACGAACTCCTACGCCTCGCCGAGCGCATGTGCGACCGCGAGGACTGGCCCGGCCTCGACCGGTTGCGCACCGGCGCACGCGCCGCCTTCGACCGGGGCCATCAGTTGTGGCCTGCGGCCACCCGGGCCGAGTACCTCCTGGCGCTGCGGGCTCCCGGCCCCTACGCCGGTGCGGTGGTCACCGAGGGCGCCGGTCAATTCGCCTTCGGCCCACTGGGCGAGGTGGCGGCCTCCACCCACACATGGTCCGAGCTGGCCGCACACATTCCGGCTGGTCCGTTGCGTACCATCGTCGCCCACGAACGCATCGTGCGTGGCGAGGACCTGCGAGGCGACGCCTCTGTGGACCCCGAAGTTCTGCCGGTGCCCCGACACCTGTTGCCATGGGAGCCGCAGTACCCGCTGGCCGAATATCACCCCGACCGGGCCGAGTTCGCCCCGCCTGCGCCGGCGGACCTGGAGCCGGTGACCCTGCCGGGCCCCGGCCAAGGGCTGGAGCCCGCCGAAGTCGAGCCCGAGCTGTCGGCACTGCGGGAGTTGGTGACCCCATGGCTGACCCAGTCCGAAGGCCGGTTCAGGGCGGTGGCGGTGGAGGGCGACGCGCTCAGCGCCCTGGCCGTGCTCGCCGGTCCGGGCGCCACCGTGCGCTCTGGCGAACTGGACGAGGCCGGCGCGCTGGCATTGATGGCGTGGACGGCGGCCAGCGGCGGGGCCCATGGCCGGCGCCGGGGCATGGCCCGCGGCCGCCAGCTGGCCCTTCAGGCAGCGTACGAACTGGCGGCGGAGGAGATGCCCGCAGACGGTCCCGGGGAGGATTCCGCCGCGACGGGCGCACATGGAATGCATCTCACGGCCCGGCTGCGATGGTGGCAATGGGATCGAGCGACATCGACGCCGGGATGGCGCCTGGCGCTGGCCGTGGAGGATCCCGACGAAGGCCTGGCCTGGGCGGTGGAAGCAACCGACACCGCCTGAACGCCGACCAGGACGGCCGAAGGCTCCCCACACCCGGTGCAGTGGCGGGCCGGCGAGGCGCGAGAGCTAACCGATAGGGCCGAGCACCCGGTCGAGATAGGGGTTCGAGAAGGTGCCCTGGGGGTCGAGCTTGGCCCGTACCGCCTGGAACGCGTCCCATTCCGGATAGCGGGGGGCGAGGGTGGCCGCTGTCTGAAAGTGCATCTTCCCCCAGTGGGGACGGCCGGCGTAGTCGTTCATGATGGCCTCGACGCCCTGGAAGTACTGGTCGTACACCGTTCCTCGGTACACGTGCACGGCGATGTAGCCCGTGGCCCGACCGAAGGCCGTGGACAGCGGGATGTCGTCGGGGGCCACCACCCGCACCTCGACCGGGAAGCTGATGGGAACGCCGAGCCGGTCGACCAGGGTGCGCACCCGGTTGAGCGCCTCAGGCACCGCCTCGGCCGGGATGGCGTATTCCATCTCGTAGAAGTGCACGAGCCGCGGGCTGGTGAAGACCTTGTCGGAACGGTCCGAGTACTCCACCTTCGACGACGCCGAGGGAATGACCTTGGCCAGGCGGGGAATGGCGCGGGGAAAGTGACGACCCAACCGGCACAGCAGCCCGAAGGCCCCGTTGGTCAGCACCACGTCGTCGATGAACTCCTTGGCCCTGGTGCGGGGCTGTGCCGGCTCCTGGGTGCGGGTGTTGCGCTTGGTCAGCGCCCACTTCGTGTGGGGCACCCAGAAGAACTCGACGTGATCGGTCTGGCTCATGAACCCCGCGAAGTCGGCCAGGACCTCATCGACCGGCAGGGGTTCCTCGACGACCTCCAGCCGGAACGCGGGCACCGCCTGCAGCGTGATCTCCGACACGATCCCGAGGGCACCCAGACCCACCCGAGCAACCCGGAACACGTCCGGGTTCTCCTCGGCTGAGCAGTCCAGGATCGACCCGTCGCCGGTGATGATCCGCATGGCCGCGATGCGGGTGGCCAGGTTCCCGAACGTGGTCCCGGTGCCATGGGTGGCCGTGGAGGTGGCGCCGGCAATCGACTGGTAGGCGATGTCGCCCATGTTCTCCATGGCCAGGCCCCGCTGGTCGAGCTCGTCGCAGAGCTTGGCCAGCGGGATCCCGGCCTGGACCCGGACTCGCCCGTCCGGTTGGTGACCGAGCACCTTGTCGTACCCGTCCAGCGACAGCAGGTGGCCGTCGGTGAGGGCGATACCGGTGAAGCTGTGTCCGGCACCCACCACCTTCACGCGACGGCCCGCCGCTGCGGCCCCCCGGACCAGGGCGACCAGCTCGGCCTCGGTCGTGGGATGGTCCTGGGAGAACGGTGCGCAGGCTTGATTTCCTGCCCAGTTGTGCCACAGCTTGGGGACCGGTTTCGGCATGGTCCCGGATGCTACGGCGTCGGCGGGGTCAGACGCGGACCGCCGTCTCCGCCTCGGCGATGCGGATCTGCACCCCGGTCGGCAACCCGAGCGGATTGTTCGGCACGGTGACGTCGATGACGATGGCCGTGTTGATGGCCTCGCTGTAGTGAGCGCCGTTACAGCTCCTCGGTGCCGCGGCGTTGTCGGACTTGCAGAGCTGCACGTTGAAGGTGATGGTCCCGACCCCGGGCAGCGACATGTTCGTCCCAGACACCGGAACGGGCACGGGGTTTCCGTTCACCGTCAGGTTCACGAACTGCACCCCGGTGAAGTCCGATGTCAGGGCACCGCTGGATCCCGCCGTGTTGGCGGCCGCGGTGATCACGCTCGCCGTGACCATTCCGTTCCCGATGTTCAGGTTCTGGATCTGTGATCGCGACTTCGAGTACGACGTCGTGCCTCGCTGACCCTCCACCGTGGACGTGCCGGTGCCTGACAGCGCGACCGATGACATCACGACCGAGGGCGTGGACTGGCTGTTGGGCACGCCGTTGGTGCCTGCACAGGGGAGGTAGTTCACGTTCTGGCGGCCCACCACCACGACAGGCGGCGCGCTGGCCGACGCCATGAACGCGTAGCCCTGCAACGCCGCTGTGCTGGGCTTCGCCATTGTTGACGCAGTGGCCACATAGATGTCGCCGTGGTACCCACCCAGATTCGTCACGATCACGTGGATCGCCGACACCGTGATACCCGTGAGCGAGGGGATCTGCTCGTTGAGCACGACGGATACACCGGGCAGCAATGGCAGGGCCACGACCGTGTTCGGGGCTGGCGAGTTGGAGAACGTCTGCGTCCCGATCGTCAGGCTGGCGAAGGTCATGGCGCCGTCGCTCGCCGTACCCGCGCCGGTCAACGAGGTATGCGCAAGCGCCTTGAGCCCGGTGGCCGCGATCTGTCCGTCGAAGAGCGAGGCCGACTGCACGGTCGAGCTCTCCGTCACGTCGGCCTGGGAGGCGTTGAAGGAAGCGACGCCCGTATCGACCACAGTGCCGGAGCCCAGGAAGTTGGTGGGTAGACCAGGCACCGCCGAAAGCACGGATGGCTTGTTGAGCGCGGAGATCTGGCCCTGGTTGGTGAAGGTGACGCCGTTGCGCGCTACACACGGCATCACCTGCCACGCCACCTTGCCCTCGGACACCGACGGCATCGATCCGGTGGCGCTGAGAGAAGCCAAGGCGCCGTAGGCCTCACCCTTGACGATCGCGCCGATCGGCGATTTCGGTGCGGGAGCGGCATTGCCGATGTCAACGGCCAGCGACTGCACCAATCCGCCGGCGAACAGGGTCGCAACTACGGCTGCGACGAAACGAGAATGACCCCGTCGAGTACTCATCTGTTTTCCCGCCTTCTGGAGGGTCCACCACACCGCCGGCCACTCCGGCGAATGCTCCCCCCGACAGCACGATAGAGGCGCCGACTCGTCCGGGAAATACCCTTTCAGGTGGTTTCGGTCACTACAGCCACGCAGGGCGAGGACGCGTCGACAGACCGTGGCGGGAACGCGAAAGGAGCGACCCAAAAGGGTCGCTCCTTCCCAGCGAGATGCCGTTCCCCGAAAGGACGAATCCGATCAGCCCTTGGCTTGCAGTGCCTCGATGAGCTTGGGCAACACCTTGTGCACGTCGCCCACGATGCCCAGATCCGAGATCCCGAAGATGGGGGCCTCGGCGTCCTTGTTGATGGCGATGATGTTCTTGGAGCCCTTCATGCCCACCATGTGCTGGGTGGCGCCGGAGATGCCGGCGGCGATGTACACCGTCGGCTTCACGACCTTGCCGGTCTGGCCGACCTGGTACGAGTACGGCACCCAACCGGCATCCACGATGGCGCGGCTGGCGCCTGGCGCACCTTTGAGCAGCTTGGCCAGAGTCTCGATCATCTCGTACTTGCCCGCCTCGCCGAGCCCGCGTCCTCCGGACACGACGATGGCCGCTTCGTCGAGCTTGGGGCCGGTGGCCTCCTCGACGTGGCGGTTCACGATCTTGGCGGCACCGGCGGCACCGGTGTCGGGCACCGCGAGCGCTTCGACGGCGGCTGCGCCGCCGCCGCTCTCCTCGGCCACGAACGACTTCGGACGTACCAGCACGATGTTGGGGGTGCCGGCGGTGAGCTTGGTGCGTACCAGCTTCGTGCCACCGAAGATCGGCGTGGTGGCCACCACCGCGTTGCCGTCGACGGAGATCTCGACGTTGTTGGTGAGCACCGGCTTGTCGATGGCAACCGAGAGCCGGGCGGCCACGTCACGACCGTCATAGGTCGTACCGAAGAGCAGCAGCTCAGGTGCGTTGCCGGCCTCGATGGCGGCGGCCATGGCCGCCGCCACATGTGCGCCCGGGAGACCCCCGGCGAGGTCGCCGGTGGCGTACACCTTCGAAGCGCCGTGGGCACCGAGGACGCCGGCCACCGCCGACGCGTCGCCGCCGAACACGCACTCGACCGTGTCGCCCAGCTCGCGTGCCTTGGCCAGCATCTCGTGGGTGATGGTCTTGACCTTGTCGCCGTCAGCTTCGGCGTAGACCCATACCTTGGAAAGTCCCATTGTGTGTCTCGTTCCTCTCTCGGGCCAGGGCCTCAGATGACCTTCAAGTTCTCGAGGAACTCGATGATCTTGGTGAAGGCTTCGCCGTCGTCCTCGATGATGGTGCCGGCCTGGCGCTCTTCGGCGGCGTCAACGGCCACGATCTCCTGGCCGGCGCCGGCCCAGCCCACGATGGCGGCGTCGAGGCCGAGGTCGGCCACCTTCACCTCGTCGACGGGCTTGGACTTGGCGGCCATGATCCCCTTGAAGCTGGGATAGCGGGGCTCGACCACACCGGCGGTCACCGACACCACGCAAGGCAGCGGGCAGGTGACCTCGTCGTAGCCGGCCTCGGTCTGGCGCTGGACCTTCACGGTCTGGCCGTCGACCTCGACGTGTTTGGCGAAGGTGACCGAGGGCAGCCCCAACACGGCGGCGACCTGCTCGGGCACGGTGCCCGTGTACCCGTCGGACGACTCGGTGGCGGCCAGCACCAGATCGAACTCGGTGCGCTTGATGGCGGCGGCGAGCACCTTGGCGGTGTCGAGGGCACCGGCGCCCTTGAGGGCGTCGTCGGAGACGAGCACGGCCTTGGCCGCGCCCATGGCGAGCGCGGTGCGCAAGCCGGACGTCTCGGAGTTGGGTGCCATCGAGATCAGGGTCACTTCCCCACCACCCGCCTTGTCGACGAGCTGGAGAGCCATCTCAACGCCGTAGGAGTCGGATTCGTCGAGGATGAGCTTCCCGTCGCGCTTGAGCGTGTGGTCGGGGTTGAGCGCCCCCGGCTCGGCCGGGTCGGGGATCTGCTTCACGCAGACGGCGATGTTCATGGAGGCGGATACTGCCAGCCGAAGCATCGGGTTGCCCAAATCCGCTATTGCTGTGCCCCTTGCAACTCCTGCTGATCGTCAACGCGTCCGCCTCCTCCGTCACGGCCCGCGGCCGCGTCGTGATCCAGAAAGCACTCTCGGCCGACCACGAGGTGACCATGGGCGAGACCCATCGCCGCGGCCATGCCACCCGCCTCGCCCAGCAGGCGGC
>JANMIX010000594.1:0-6677 GCA_031376015.1 Acidimicrobiia bacterium
AACGATCCGGTACGGACGTCGCCGTCCATCAACATGATCCCGGCGCCGGTCATCTCCAGCGCCTCGGCGGAGACCGCGCACAGCCGCGTGGCTCCCGAATTGCGTGGGCCAGCAGCAAGAAGCGCCAGGATCCGCAGTGGACGTTCGGCCGGCCTGGTCATCGAACCGACCACGCAATGTCGAGAGCCGGCGTCAGTGCCAAACCGCTCACGTGACCGGGTCTCCTCGCCCACCATGGGAGGCGGCCGCAGGGGCCGTCCTCGGTGCGCTGACGCCGTGAGCTTCACGACAGCCGTCGGGAGCACCCTATCGCCATTCGGGCCCGCACCGACGGTGCCGGCGGATCGCCCGGCATGTATCAGGCGCGTCAGAGTTCCCGTGCCGGGCGAGCTTGCTCCGGCCGGTCGCGGCTCTGGTAGGACGTAGGCCACATGCCCCCTGACGACACAGGACCCGAGGAGTACCGGCACCTGGTGGTCGAGCGGCGCGGGAGCGTCGGCTGGCTGCGATTCGACCGGCCCGAGGTGGGCAATGCCGCCAACGCCCGGATGCTGGCCGAGTTGCCCCGCGCCTGGCGGCAACTCGATGAGGATCCCGCGGTGCGGGTCATCGTCAACACCGGGAACGGGCCCGCCTTCCAGACGGGATTGGACGTGCGGGAGTTGGCCCTCGACAAGGAGGCCTTGCGCGAGGAATCCCGCCGGACACGAGATGCCGCACTGCGATTGACCGGGTGGCACAACGGCGTGCGCAAGCCCATCATCGTCGCCGTCAACGGTGTATGTGCGGGAGGCGGCCTGCACTTCGTGGCCGATGCCGACATCGTCATCGCCAGCCGGTCGGCGACTTTTCTCGACCCGCACGTCTCGGTCGGTCAGGTCACCGCCTTCGAGGGGGTCGGCCTGGTCCGCAAGTCGCCGATGGAACCGATCATGCGCATGGCGTTGATGGGCCGCCACGAGCGGATCTCCGCCGAGCGCGCCCGCCAGCTCGGCGTGTTGTCCGAGGTCGTCGAGCCGGACCAGCTCCTCGAGGTGGCGGAGGCACTGGCCGCCACCATCGCCCGCAACAGCCCAGCGGCGATGGCCCACACCAAGCGCGCCCTGTGGGGCGCGCTCGAAATGGGTCTCCGCGACGCCTGCCGGGCCGGTGGGGGCGAGCTCATCGCCATGTGGGATCACCCCGACCAGACCGAAGGTCCCCTGGCATTCGCCGAGAAGCGGGAGGCCCAGTGGCAACCATTCACCTGAACCCAGTCCCGTGGAGGGCGCCGTGACATCTGAGCCGACATCTGAACCGACATCACCGCCCACCGGGCACGCCCCGGCGGCCGTGGTCAACCACGTCGGCCAGTGCGTGGAGGACCTCGATCGATCCGTGCGCTTCTACGTCGAGTTGCTCGGCTTCGAGGTCGACCGCGAGCTCGTCGTCCCCGATGCCGCGGCCGGCCCACTGCTCGGGTTGGAGGCGCCGATCGGCCTCAAGGCCGTGTACCTCCGCAACGGCGACTTCCAGCTCGAACTCATGCACTTCGACCGTGCCTCGAACCCCGGGTTCGCCGAGCGGGTCTTCAACGAACCGGGGCTCACGCACCTGTCGATCTCGGTCGAGGACTTCGAGGGGGTGACGAGCCGTGTCGAGCAGTTGGGGGGCACGATCCTCACCCAATTCCCGGTGGCCCTCATGGTCAGGGATCCCGACGGTCAGCTCCTCGAGATCCTCCCCATGGACTACAAGCACCGGATCGACGCTGAACGCGCCGCCCGTCTGCAGCCCTGAACGAGCCCTACTCGCCGGTCCAGACCGGCGGGCGCTTCTCCACGAAGGCCAGCGCGCCCTCCTGCGCATCGTGGCTACCGAACACCAGCGGATGCAGTTCGGCCTGACGCTGCGCGGCCCGCGCGATGTCGGTCACCGACAGTCGCACCAGTTCCTTGGTGGCGGTCACGCCCAGCGGGCCGTTGGCGGCGATCCGCTGGGCCAGTTGCAGGGCCGTCTCCATCACCCGGTCGGCCGCGACGACGTGATTGACCAGACCCATCAACGCGGCGCGGTCCGCGCTGATCAGGTCGCCGGTGAGTGCGATCTCCAACGCGAACGCCAGCGGGATCCGGGCCCCGAGGAGCACGCCGCCGCCCGCCGCGAACAGCCCGCGCTGCACTTCGGGCAGCCCGAACCGGGCCTGATCGGAGGCCACCACCACATCGCAGCCCATCAGCAACTCCAACCCACCGGCCACCGCGGTGGCGTTGGCCGCACCCACGATCGGCACCTTCACCTCTCCTCGGATGAACTTCAGGAAGTACTCGCCTCCGGTGCCCTCCAGGGAAGGGGTGTCGCCTGAGCTGAAACTGCGGAGGTCCATGCCGGCGCAGAATGCCTTGTCGCCAGTGCCGGTGAGCACGACACAGCGAACCTCCGAGTCGGCCTCGGCGGCGGCCAGCGCGAGGCCGATCGCATCCAGCAGCGCCGAGTTCAGGGCGTTGCGCGCTTCCGGACGGTTCAGCCGCAGGACCCTGACCGCGTCCTGTGTGGTGGTGATGAGCACCGGTTCGGTCACCCGGGCACCTCCTGTTGTTCAGCCGGCGTCTGCCGGTGGGTGATGGCTGTCCGAGCGCCGCGGGGTCTCGGATCCGGCCCTTTGGAATCCTCGTTATACTTTCGCAAGAACCTAGTTCTTATCCACCGTGGGAGGGACGCGCATGCGAATCGGCGTGATGCTGGGGCCGGAGCGGGGTCGCTACGGCACCAAGATCGAACGCATGCTGGCCGACGCCCGCTGGGCCGAGGAGTCGGGCATCACCTCGGTGTGGATTCCCCAGATCCCCGACGATTTCGACGCGCTGACCGCCGTGACGCTCGTGGGCGCCGCCACTCAGCGGCTCGAGATCGGCACCGCCGTCGTGCCCGTGCAACCACGCCATCCCATCGCGCTGGCCCAGCAGGCCTTGTCGGTGCAGGCGGTCTGCACCGGGCGACTGGTACTGGGTCTGGGGGTGTCGCACCACTGGGTGATCGACGAGATGCTGGGCCTGGCCTACGAACACCCGGTCCGCACTCTGCGCGCCTATCTCGACGTGCTCGACCAGGCACTCGCGGGCCCCGGCACGGTGGAGGTCGACAACGACGTCTTCCGCATCAACAATCCCCTCGACATCACCGACATCGCCCCCACCCCGGTGCTGCTAGCGGCCCTCGGTCCGGCGATGCTGCGCCTGGCCGGCGAACGAGCCGGCGGCACCATCCTGTGGATGGCCGACGAAAGGGCCATCGGCTCCCACATCGTGCCCACCATCTCTGCGGCGGCGGCCGGTGCCGGGCGGCCGGCGCCCCGGGTAGTGGCCGGCATCCCTGTGTGCCTGTGTGCCGACGACGAGGTCGACGCCGCGGTGGCCCGCACGAACCGGATCCTCTCCGAGGCCGAGGTGTCACCCAACTACCAGCGACTGCTCGAACACGGCGACGCCCGCGTGGTGGGCGACATCCTGGCGGCCGGCAGCGAATCCTCGATCGAGAAGCGCCTCCGCAGTTTCGCCGACGCCGGGGTCACCGATGTCTCGATCCGCGTGGTCCCCGTCGGGGCCAATCGCGACGAACTGGTGGCCTCCTCGCAACGCACGCGTGACTACCTGGCCTCGTTGCGCGGGGTTCTCTGAACCTGGTCCTACCGGGTAGGTACGACCTTCCGCGACCCTGGCGGATCGGGGAGAGAACCGCTACTCTCTCATGGAAGAACGTCGTTCTCATCGAGGGGAAGAACTCGCCATGGCCCACTCCACGCTGGACATCCCGGTCTTCGATGCCGACAACCATCTCTACGAGACCCGCGACTCGCTGACGAAGTTCCTGCCCGAACGTCACCGTGGGGTCATCGACTACGTGGAGATGCGGGGGCGGACCAAGATCGTGGTGCGGGGCCAGATCAGTGAGTACATCCCCAACCCGACCTTCGAGGTCGTGGCCCGGCCCGGAGCCCAGGAGGACTACTTCCGCAAGGGGAACCCGGAGGGTAAGAGCCGGCGTGAGATCTTCGGTGAGCCCATGCGGGCCATTCCCGCCTTTCGCGAGCCGGCGCCGCGCATCGAGTTGATGGATGAGCAGGGCATCGACCGCGCCCTCATGTTCCCCACGCTCGCCAGCCTGGTGGAGGAGCGCCTGCGCGACAACCCTGACCTGATCCACGTCGTGGTGCACGCCCTGAACGAGTGGATGTACGAGACGTGGCAGTTCAACTACGAAGGCCGCATCTTCGCCACACCGGTGATCACGCTGCCGATCGTCGAGCGTGCCATCGAGGAACTCGAGTGGGTCGTCGAGCGGGGCGCCCGAGCCGTGCTCATCCGGCCGGCGCCGGTCCCGGGGTACCGCGGCCCGCGTTCGTTCGGTCTGCCGGAGTTCGACCCCTTCTGGGAGAAGGTCGTCGAGCACGACATCCTCGTGGCGATGCACTCCTCCGACAGCGGGTACGAGCGCTACACCAACGAGTGGATGGGAAGCGACAGCGAGATGCTCCCGTTCCACCCGCAAGCCTTCCGGATGCTGTCGGCCTGGCGGCCGGTGGAGGACGCAGTGTCCGCACTCGTCTGCCACGGTGTGCTCTCTCGGTTCCCCCAACTGAAGGTGGCGGTGATCGAGAACGGCAGCAGCTGGGTCGAGCCGCTGCTCAAGAACCTGGCCGACGTCTACAAGAAGATGCCCCAGGACTTCCTGGAAGATCCGATCGAGGTCATCAAGCGCAACATCTACATCAGCCCCTTCTGGGAAGAGGACCTCGGCGCGCTGGCCGAGCTCATCGGCGACGAGCACGTGCTGTTCGGTTCCGACTTCCCGCATCCCGAAGGTCTCGCCGATCCCGCCAGCTACGTCGACGAGCTCGAAGGGGTCGACGAGGAGTCGGTGCGCAAGATCATGGGCGGCAACCTGGCCCGGCTGATGAATATCGAGAGCACCGTCGTCCGCTGAGCAGCGCACGGCCACAGCGCCGAATCTGAACGTAAGTGTGCTCTGCTTGACTCGTGTCCAGCGCGAACGCGCCGCCGAGGAGACCGCAGGCACCTGAGCAAGGGAGCACCACGCCATGGGATGGGATTTCGAGACCGAGCCCGAGTTCCAGGAGAAGCTCGACTGGGTCGAACGCTTCGTGCGCGAGGAAGTCGAGCCGCTCGACCTGATCTGGCCGCACCTGCAGTTCGTCCCCCTCGACGACACGCGCCGCAAGGTGATCGACCCGTTGAAGGAGGAGGTGCGTCGCCAGGGCCTGTGGGCCACCCACCTCGGGCCCGAACTGGGGGGCAAGGGGTACGGCCAGCTCAAGTTGGCGCTCCTCAACGAGATCCTCGGGCGCTCCCAGTGGGCCCCGATCGTGTTCGGCTGCCAGGCGCCCGACACCGGCAACGCCGAGATCATCGCCCACTACGGCACGCCCGAGCAGAAGGAGCGCTACCTGCGTCCGCTGCTCGAGGGTGAGATCTTCTCGTCCTACTCCATGACCGAACCCCACGCCGGTGCCGACCCCACGCTGTTCACGACCCGAGCGGTACGCGACGGCGACGAATGGGTCATCAATGGCTGGAAGTACTTCTCCTCCAACGCCAAGACAGCGTCGTTCCTCATCGTCATGGTGGTGACCAACCCCGACGTGAGCCCCTACAAGGGCATGTCCATGTTCCTGGTGCCCACCGACACGCCGGGGGTCAACATCGTCCGCAACGTCGGCCTCTACGGGGAGACGATGAACCAGGGCTCGCACGCGCTGATCCACTACGAGGATGTCCGGGTGCCCCAGGAGGCGGTGCTCGGCGGTGAGGGGCAGGCCTTCGTCATCGCCCAGACCCGTCTCGGTGGCGGGCGAATCCATCACGCCATGCGCACCATCGGAATGGCCCAGAAGGCGATCGACATGATGTGCGAACGGGCGCTCAGCCGCGAGACAGCCGGGAGCCTCCTGGCCGACAAACAGTTCGTGCAGGGCTACATCGCCGACTCCTACGCCCAGCTCACCCAGTTCCGCCTGTTCGTGCTGTACACGGCCTGGGAGATCGACAAGTACAACGACTACAAGCGCGTCCGTAAGGACATCGCCACCGCCAAGGTCGTGATGCCCACGGTGCTGCACGACATCGCCTGGCGCGCCATGCAGGTGCACGGGGCGCTGGGCACGACCAACGAGATGCCCTTCTTCGGCATGATCCACGCCGCGGGGGTGATGGGGCTGGCCGATGGTCCCACGGAGGTCCACAAGGTCACCGTGGCCCGGCAGGTGCTGCGGGACTACCGCCCCTCCGACAACATGTGGCCCACCGAATGGCTGCCGCGGAAGTTGGAGGCGGCCAAGGCGAAGTTCGCGGAGTTCCTCGAACTCGAGGTCGGCAACCTGTGACCCCCGCGGCCGGCGCGCCGGGACCGGAGCCGTCGTTCGATCTGACGGGCAAGGTGGCCGTCATCACCGGCGGCAGCCGGGGGATCGGACGCGCGGTGGCGGAAGGGTTGGCCCGCGCCGGGGCCGATGTCGTCATTGCCAGCCGCAAGCTGGAAAACTGTGAGTCCGCCGCCGCCGAGATCGAGGCCGCCACCGACGGCAAAGCGCTCCCCGTGCAGTGTCATGTCGGTCGCTGGGAGGACTGTGATCGCCTGATCGAGACGGTGTACGCAGCCTTTGGCCGCTGCGACGTGCTGGT
>JANMIX010000599.1:0-1881 GCA_031376015.1 Acidimicrobiia bacterium
GGTGGTTCCCGTGAGCCGGTTCGTGCTCACGTTGAGGCCGCCGAACTCGCTGGCCGTGGTCTGCCCCACGAGCACGGCACCGCCGTCTTCGGCCAGCCGGCGGACCTTGGTGGAGGTGTGCGTGCCGATCCGGTCCTTGAACACGAGCGACGCCTCGGTGCTCGGCCAGCCGGCCACGTCGTCGAGCATCTACACGCCCACGGGGACGCCGCCGAAGGGCTGGTTGACGTCGGCCACGGCGGCGGCGCGCCGCGCCCCGTCGGCGTCGAGGAACGACATGGCGTTGAGCTCGCTGCGCTCGATGGCGTCGAGCACGAGCTCGAGCTCCTCGGTGGGCGTGCGCTCCCCGGTGCGAAAGGCCTCGACGAGCCCACAGGCGTCGCCCAGCCACGGTGTGTCGGTCATGGTGAATTGTTCGGGCCGGTTAGGGTCCACACCTGCCATGGACGCCCTCGACTTTCTCGGGCTGCAGCCGACCCACAACCCCAACCGGTGGGTCCTGCCGGTGACGCCGGGCATCTGCACCGCCGGCGATTTCCTCTTCGGCGGCTGCGGTCTGGGGGCCGCCATCGGGGCCATGGAGGCCACCTCGGGCCGGCGGCTGGTGTGGGCGACTGCGCAGTACCTGTCCTACGCCAAGCCGGGCGAGATCATGGATATCGACGTCACGCTGGCCACCGTGGGTCACCAGATCACCCAGGCCCGGGCCGTGGCCCATGTGGCCGACCGCGAGGTGCTCACCGTGAACGGCGCGCTCGGTGAGCGTTCGCTGGATGTTTCGGGACAGTGGGTCAACATGCCCGATGTGCCGCCACCCAGCGAGGCGCCGCCCCGCAACTACAGCTCGGATCGCACCGACTCGCTCATGTACCGCATCGACATGCGCTTGGCCATGGGCCGAGACTTCCGTGACTACGACGGCACCATGGGGCCGGGTGAGTGTGCCCTGTGGGCCCGCATGCCGGATCTGGACATGTCGCCGGCGGCGCTGGCCGTGCTGGGCGACTACGTGCCCTTCGGCATCGGCCAGACCCTGGGCCAGCTCGCCGGGGGCAACAGCCTCGACAACACCCTGCGCATGGGCGAGCTGGTGCCCACCGAGTGGGTGCTGCTCTACGTGCGGATCCACATGATCCAGCGGGGGTTCGGCCACGGCCATGTCCACCTCTTCGCCGAGGACGGCACCCTGCTGGCCACGGCCAGCCAGTCGACCATCGTGCGCTTCTGGCCCGAAGCCCGGCGCGAGACCTTCGCCAAGATGACCGGGGTGGAACCCAAGGAGGCAGCCGAATGAGCGTGCAACGTCACGGGATCACCGTGCCCCTGGCCGGGGCCGGCCTGCTCGAACAGCGCGACTGGATCATCGAACTCGCCGATCTGGGCTACACCGACCTCTGGTCGGCCGAGGTCGACGGCCTGGACGCGTTCACCCCGCTGCTGCTGGCTTCCCAGTGGGCACCGACCCTGCGCCTGGGCACTGCCATCGTGCCCGTGTACACCCGCGGCGCGGCATTGCTCGCCCAGTCGGCCGCCTCGATGGCGATCGCGGCGCCGGGGCGGTTCGCGCTGGGCATCGGCTCGTCGTCGAACGTGATCGTCGAGCGCTGGAACGGCATGTCGTTCGACCGGCCCTACCAGCGGGTGCGCGACACGTTGCGGTTCCTGCGCGTGGCGCTCACCGGCGAGAAGGTCACCGAGGTCTACGAGACGTTCGCGATCAAGGGCTTCCGGCTGAGCACGCCCCCTCCCGAACCGGTGCCGGTGCTGGTGGCGGCGCTACGGCCGGGGATGCTGCGCCTGGCCGCTCGCGAGGGCGACGGGGCCATCATCAACTGGATCTCCGCGGAGGACGCCCGCACGGTGGCGGCCGAGGTCCACGCC
>JANMIX010000609.1:0-2177 GCA_031376015.1 Acidimicrobiia bacterium
CGAGTGCATCGGCCTCAGCCACGAGACCATCGAGGAGTACTTCACCGGTACCACGTCCAAACTCGGCGGGGTCGGCCTCGACGTGCTGGCCGCCGAGGTGGCGGCCCGTCATGAGTTCGCCCACCTCGACCGGCCCGAGGAGGTTGCCCACCGTGACCTGTGGGCCGGCGGCGAGTACCAGTGGCGCCGCGAGGGCGAGTACCACCCGTTCAATCCCCAGACGGTGTTCAAGCTGCAGCACTCGACTCGCACCAAGCGTTTCGACGTGTTCAAGGAGTACACCCGCCTGGTCGATGATCAGTCGCGCCAACTGGCCACGCTGCGGGGCCTGTTCGCCTTCAAGGACGGGCTCCGACCGGCGGTGCCGATCGAGGAGGTCGAGCCCGCCTCGGACATCGTGAAGCGCTTCTCCACCGGGGCCATGTCGTACGGGTCCATCTCCAAAGAAGCCCATGAGAACCTGGCCATCGCCATGAACCGCATCGGTGGCAAGTCCAACACCGGTGAGGGTGGCGAGGACGCCGATCGTTACGTGCGCGACGCCAACGGCGATCTGCGCCGCTCGGCCATCAAGCAGGTGGCCTCGGGACGCTTCGGGGTGACCTCGGAGTACCTGTCGAACGCGGATGATCTGCAGATCAAGATGGCCCAAGGCGCCAAGCCCGGTGAGGGTGGACAGCTTCCCGGCGGCAAGGTCTACCCGTGGATCGCCAAGACCCGGCACTCCACGCCCGGTGTGGGGCTCATCAGCCCGCCGCCGCACCACGACATCTACTCCATCGAGGATCTGAAGCAGTTGATCCACGACCTCAAGAACGCCAATCCGGCGGCGCGGGTGCACGTGAAGCTCGTGGCCGAGGTCGGCGTCGGGACCGTGGCCGCCGGGGTGGCCAAGGCAAAGGCCGACGTGGTGCTCATCTCCGGCCACGACGGCGGCACCGGCGCCTCACCGCTCACTTCGCTCAAGCACGCCGGCGCTCCCTGGGAGTTGGGTCTGGCCGAGACGCAGCAGACGCTGCTGCTCAACGGGCTGCGCGACCGGATCGTGGTGCAGACCGACGGGCAGCTCAAGACCGGCCGCGACGTGGTGGTGGCGGCGCTGCTGGGGGCCGAGGAGTTCGGCTTCGCCACTGCCCCTCTGGTCGTTTCGGGCTGCATCATGATGCGGGTCTGCCACCTCGACACCTGCCCGGTGGGTGTGGCGACACAGAATCCGGTGCTGCGCGAGCGGTTCACCGGCAAGCCCGAGTTCGTCGTGAACTTCTTCGAGTTCATCGCCGAGGAGGTGCGTGAGCTGCTGGCCCAACTCGGGTTCAGGACCATGGCCGAGGCCATCGGCCACGTCGAGGCCCTCGACACCCGCGCGGCCATCGACCACTGGAAGGCATCGGGCCTCGATCTCGCCCCGATCCTGTTCAAGCCGACCTCGCCGTGGGAGCAGGACATGTACTGCACCAAGGTCCAGGACCACGGCCTCGATGTGGCCCTGGATCAGACCCTCATCCAGCTGTCGGAGGCGGCGCTGGTGTCCGGCGAGCCCGTGCACCTCGAGTTGCCGGTGCGCAACGTGAACCGCACCGTGGGCACCCTGCTCGGCCACGAGCTGACCAAGCGCTACGGTGCCGAGGGACTTCCCGACGGCACCATCACCGTCGACTTCGCCGGCTCCGCGGGACAGAGCTTCGGTGCGTTCATCCCGAACGGGGTGACCCTGCGGCTCCACGGCGACGCCAACGACTACGTCGGCAAGGGCCTCTCCGGTGGCCGCCTGGTGCTGCGCCCGCCGGCGGATGCGCATCCCAGCTTCGTGGCCGAGGAGTCGGTCATCGCCGGCAACGTGATCCTCTACGGCGCCACCGGCGGCGAGGCCTACCTGCGGGGCGTGGTGGGGGAGCGGTTCTGCGTGCGCAACTCCGGTGCCACCGCGGTGGTGGAGGGCGTGGGCGACCACGGCTGTGAATACATGACCGGCGGCAAGGTCGTGGTGCTCGGGCCCACGGGACGCAACTTCGGTGCCGGCATGTCCGGTGGCTACGCCTTCGTGTACGACCCCGACGACACCTTCGCCCGCCGCCTCAACTTCGAGATGGTCGACCTCGACCCGCTCGAGGACGAGGACGTCGAGTGGCTGCGGGCCACCATCCGCACCCACGAGGCCGAGACGGGCTCACCGGTGG
>JANMIX010000622.1:0-1859 GCA_031376015.1 Acidimicrobiia bacterium
CCACCTGGTCGGCGTCGGCGAACTCGGCCGGGACGCGGTTGGCGGCCGGGACGGGGAGCAGCACCCAGTCATTGGCCTTCATCTGCGCCCCGTGCCACTCCATGACGTCCTTCACCAAACGGGCCATGGTCACCGGGGCATAGGCCCGCAGGAACTCCTCCATGGCCACCGGCAGCAGGTCGGCGTCTTCGACGATTCGCTCGAGGTCGGCGGGGTGCGACGCCAGGTGCCACAGCGACGCTCCGATGGCGCTCCAGGTGGTGTCGATGCCGGCCAGCAGCAACAGGGCGATGGTGCCCACGGCATGGCTTTCCTCGATGGTCTGGCCGTCCATCTGCGCGTTGAGGAGGAACGTGGTGAGGTCGTCGCGGGGGTTCTCGCGGTGGTCGGCGACCTGGGCCAGCAGGTAGCCGAAGAGGTCCTGCATCCCCACCATCCGCTGCTCCAGTGGGAGCGACACCTCCTCGAGCACGTGGTGCACGAACCCGCGGAACAGTTCCGCGTCCTCGAGGGGGAAGCCGAGCATGTGGGAGATGACGCGCACGGGGATGTGCTGGGCGTAGTCGATGGCGCCGTCGACCACGTCGCGCCCCTCCATGGCGGCGATGAGCTCTCGGCAATAGGCACGAGTGGCCGGCTCGAGCTTGGCGATGGCCTGGGGTGCGAAGGCCGGCAGCAGCAGGCGGCGGGCGCCGTGATGGAACGGAGGGTCGGAGGAGATGGGAGGGGCGATGCCGACCGGTGCTTCGGCGAACGGCCGGCCGTCGATGACCACCACCGACCGGGACGTGAAGTGGTCGGTGTCATAGGCCACCGCCGCCACCGCCTCGTGCGTGGTGGGCAGCCACACGCCGCCGTAGCGCCCCGAGTGGGCGATCGGGCAGCGCTCGCGAAGGTCGTCCCAGATGGGGAAGGGGTTGGCGGCCCAGACGTCGTCGGTGTGGTCGAAGTCGGTGACCCAGTCCTCGACCGGCGGGTGGTGGCCCATCAGGCTTCCACCGACACGGCCCGTTCGGGGCAGTTGGCTGCGGCCTTGTGCGCGTCCTCGGCCAGATCGGCGGGCACGGTGCCGTCGCCGATGACGCGGCCGTTGCCGATCTCGTCGGGCTCGATCAGTGTGGGCAACAAGGCGTAGCACCGCCCGTGGCCCTCGCAGCGGCTGTCGTCGATCCGGATCTTCATCCTGGTGCCCTTCTCTTCATGCCGGCCTTCTCCCGTGTCCCCTTCGAGTCTCCTCGCAGGGTAACGGTGCCACGCTTCACCCGTGGAGGTAGACCGAGTCGATCCGGGGCGTTCCGCCCGCCTCGACGGCCAGGGTTCCGTCGTCCACCAACTTGCGCAGGTGAGCGAACACACTGCGGCTGGCGGCTCGGTGGAGTTCGTCACGCACGTCCACGTAGAGGATGGCGACGATGTCGGCGATGTTCGCCACCCCGGAGCGCACGAGGTCGCGCACCTGGGCCTCGCGATGGAGCCGGTGCGCGAGGTAGGCGTGCAGAAACGGTCCGGGCTCGGTCACGGGGTTCCCGTGTGTGGGCCGCAGCACTCGGTCGCCGCGGCTCGTCACCTTCCGCAACGACTCCATGTAGGCCGCCATGTCCCCGTCGGGTGGTGACACCACCGTGGTGCTCCAACCCATCACGTGATCGCCCGTGAACAGCGTCGACTCCTCGGCCAGCGCGAAGCACAGATGGTTCGAGGTGTGGCCGGGTGTGTGCACGGCGCGCAACGTCCACCCGGGTCCGTCCATGGTGTCGCCGTCGCCGGTCACCACATCGGGCACGAAGGCCAGGTCGATCGCCTCCTCCGGCTTCAGTTCGCCTCCGTTCGTGCCCGCGGCAGCGTCGGAGTCCGTCGCC
>JANMIX010000639.1:0-9738 GCA_031376015.1 Acidimicrobiia bacterium
GGCACCACGGGTCGGCCGAAGGCCGTGCTGTGGCGGCAGGCCGACATCTATGTCTCGGCCATGGCCGGCGCCGAGGGCAACACCAGTGAGTCGATCGCCGCGGGGGCCGCCGCCCGCGCCAGCAGGTGGTATGCGGTGCCCCCGTTGATGCACGCCGCGGCCCAATGGACGGCGTTCTGTGGTCTGCACAGCGGTGCCACCGTCGTGCTCCACGACGATTCGCATCCTTTCGAGGCCAGGACCATCCTCGAGACCGCGGAGCGGGAGCAGGTGTTCATGATGTCGATCGTGGGCGATGCCTATGCCGGCCCATTGGTCGAGGAGCTGCGACGTCGGACATATGACCTCTCCACCCTCGTCATGCTGGGCACCGGCGGCGCCGCCACCGGCGAGCACCACAAGGAGGCGTTGCTCCAGCTGCTGCCGAACCTCACGATCATGGATGGCTACGGGGCATCGGAGACGGGCGGTATGGCCTTCGGGGCCCGCCGCAGGGACAGCCGGTCGCACGGCTTCATCGGAACCGTCGGCGCCACGGTGGTGGCGGCTGACCACTCCAGGTTCCTCGAGCCCGGCGACGCCGAGATCGGCTGGACCGCGCGCCGGGGGCGGGTGCCCCTGGGTTACCTCGGTGACCGCGCCAAGACCGAGGCGACCTTTCCGATCATCGAGGGCGAGCGGGTCGCCATTCCCGGCGACCGGGCCCAACTGCTGGCCGACGGCAACATCTTGCTGCTGGGCCGCGACTCGATGGTCGTGAACACCGGCGGCGAGAAGGTGTTCGTGGAAGAGGTTGAGGAGGTGCTTCGCCGCCATCCTGACGTCGCCGACGCACTTGTCGTCGGCCGGCCATCCGCGCGGTTCGGTCAGGAGGTCGTCGCCGTCGTTGCCCCCTGCCCCGGAGTGGTGCTCGATCCACACGCGTTGCGCGAGTTCGTGGGGTCACAGGTTGCCCGGTTCAAGGCCCCGCGGGCTGTCGCGGTGTGCGAGGCGATCCAGCGACATGCCAATGGCAAGGCCGATTATCCGTGGGCCCAAGAGGTGGCACTGTCCGCCGTTGATGCGACAGGCAGCTGCTGACAGATCGCGCTCGCCAGCGCGAAATTGCGCTTTGCCGGTCCCGGTCGAGTTCGATCAGATCCCGGGTTCGGGCACCTCGAAATGCGCGTCGCGCAGCTCGAAGGCCTTCTTGGTGCCGTGCTGCGCCCGGGTCTTGACGAAGTTGTAGTCGCCTTCGTCGAACTGCAGGTTGGTGCCGTAGGCGTGGAAGAGGTAGCTGAGTACTTCTTCGCCTTGGTACGTCTGGAGTTGCTCCACGAGCCGGAACGCCTCCTTGGCGATCACGATGCCGTCCGCGGGCATGCGCGAGATCTTCTCCGCGTACCAGGCCGCCCGGGCCTCCACGGCATCCGGTTCGACGACCTCGGTGAACACACCGAGATGGGCGATTTCGCCGGCCTCGATGGTGTCGCCGGTGAGGAGGAGACGCCGAGCCAACACCGGGCCGAGCCGGTGGAAGAACATGTGCAGTGACCCGAGCGCAGGTCCGAGGAAGCGGGTCGCCGGCATTCCGATCAACGTGGTGCTGGCCACGACGGCCACATCCGCCATGAGCGCCAACTCGAAACCGCCGCCCAGTGCGTAGCCGGAGACCTCCGCCACGGTGGCCTTCGGATAGCCCAGGAAGGCATGGTAGAAGTCGAAGGTCTTGCGGTCGACCAGCAGGCGGCGGCGCTGGCTGGGCGGGCGTCGCCGGGTCGGGGTCTCCGCGGGCTCGCCGTTCGTCCCGTTGGGCGGGGTCTCGGTCCCGTCGCCGTACCAGGCGTAGGCGTTGTTCATGTCGGCGCCAGTGCTGAACACACCGCCCTCGCCCCGCAACAGCACCACCTTGGTGGCGTCGTCGTAGGCAAGTTCATCGAGGTAACTGCCCAACTGGCGGCGCATCTCGGGGTCGTAGGCGTTCTTGCGTTCGACGTTCGAGAGGGTGACGCGCGCGATACCGCTCGCCTCGTCACGTTGTAGCAGCACTCGACCGTCACTCACCGAACTGGCCTCCATGGGTACGCCTTGGCGTCCTGACGAGCCTCTACCGTACGCTCTAATCTCTAGATGTTTCCAGTAGGCAGTCGAGCGGGAGGGCTCATGGAGTTCAGCCTGGATGAGGGGCAGGTCGAGCTGCAGCAGACCGTGGCCCGCTTCTGCGCCGACCGCTTCCCGCTCGACGAACTCCATCGACAGGAGGGCCGCGCCACCGATCGCCGATTGTGGGCCGAGATGGCCGCGCTCGGGATCTTCGGGCTGCTGATGCCTGCCGACGGAGGTGGCAACGGCCTCGGTGTCGTCGAGGGCGCCCTGGCGTTCGAGCAACTCGGATCCCACCTGATGCCGGGTCCTCTGCTGTGGACAGCACTGGCGGCTCCCTTCGTGGACGGTGCCGCCGGCGGCGATGTTCGCGTCGGAGGTGTCGCTGCGGAGGAGATTCATGACGGTTCTGCGGTGGTCGAACACGCCGCCGAGGTGGATGTAGTGCTCGTCGCCCGTGAGCGTTCGATCGTCGCCCACCTCACGAAGGATCTCGACGGGCCCGAGATGCTCGACGCCTTCGACCCGCTGACGCCGGTGGGCCGATTCAACGGTCTGGGCGACGGCCACGGCACGGTGGTGGGAGGTCCTGACCGTGCCAGCGAGCTGCGGCTCCTCGGCACGGTCCTCAGCGCGGCGATGCTCGCCGGTGTGGCGTCACAGGCGCTCGACGTGGCTCGCGCGTACGCGCTCGAACGCCGGCAGTTCGACGCGCCGATCGGATCGTTCCAGGCGATCAAGCACCTGCTGGCCGACATGTACGTGCGCAGCAACCTGGCCCAGAGCGCCACGTACGCCGCCGCCGCGGTGGCGCAGCAGCCCGGTGGCGACGATCCGGTGCGGGCTGCCGGCACCGCCAAGCTCCTCGCCGCCGACGCCGCCATCGAGAACGCCAGCACCGCCATCCAGGTTCTCGGCGGCATGGGTTTCACCTGGGACATATTGCCCAACTACCTGCTCAAGCGGGCGTGGGTGCTGGACAACTGCTTCGGCACCGCCGACGACCATGCCCAACGTCTCGGATCTCATCTCGTGGCGGCTGCGCGATGATGCCGGTTGGTGGTGTGGGCGTCATCGTCGACGCCGACGGGGCGGTGCTGCGCATCCTCATCGATCGGCCTGCCCGGAAGGGTTCGCTCGATCCAGCGTCGGTGCAGGTGATCATCAAGGCGCTCGAGGCCGCCGCCACCGATCAGGTGTTCCGCGCGGTGTTGCTGTCGAGTACAGGGGACGACTTCTGTTCCGGGGCCGACTGGGTCGCCACGAACGAGGGCGGCGAGAAGCCACGACCGGGCAGCATCCAACGGCGTACCGCTCTGCAGGCGCACCGCCTCATCGCGGTGCTGATGGAGATGCAGTTGCCCGTGGTGTGCGCGGTGAGGGGCTGGGCCGCCGGGCTCGGCTGTCAGCTGGCGCTCGCTGCCGATTTCACTGTTGCCACCACCACGAGCCAGCTGTGGATGCCCTTCACCAAGCGCGGCTTCACTCCCGACAGCGGTGCCACGTGGCTGCTGCCGAGGCTCATCGGTGTGGCGCGAGCCAAAGAATTGCTACTGCTGGGCCGGCCGGTCAGCGGCGCCGACGCCGCCGCATGGGGGATGATCCACCGAGCCGTCGCCGACGACGAGCTCGCCTCCACCGCCGAGGGACTCGTTGCCGAACTCGCCGCTGGTGCGACGGTGGCGCTGGGCCTCACAAAGCGATGCATCCACACCGCGCTCGACGGCACCATGATCGACGCCATGGCGGATGAGGCCCTGGCACTGGAACTGTCGTCACGCACCGGCGATTTCCGCGAAGGTCTGCGGGCGTTCCAGGAGCGCCGCGACGCCACATTCGAAGGGCGATAGGGGGGACCGAGTGGAGTTCGATGACATCGAGTACGCGGTCGAGCAGCGCACGGCCACGATCACACTCAACCGGCCCAACCAGCTCAACGCGCTCAGCCCCCACATGATCGGCGAGCTCCGCCGGGCCTACGCCGCGGCCGAGGCCGATGCGGAAGTGTGGACGATCGTCGTCACCGGCAACGGCCGGGCCTTCTGCACCGGCGCGGATGTCACCGAGATCCCCGAGGATGGCCGCGTCGTCTACGAGGAGCCGTATCTGTCGACCTACGCCCAGTGGGAGGCTCCCCAGGAGGGAACACCACCGTTCCGGACGATGACCAAGCCCGTCATCACCGCCGTGAACGGCTTGTGCTGCGGTGCCGGACTCGACTGGGTGACCACCGGCGACATCGCGATTGCCTCGGATCGGGCGGAGTTCTTCGATCCGCACGTGAGCATCGGTCTCGTCTCCGGTCGCGAAATGGTCCGCCTCGCGCGGGTCCTTCCCACCGGCATTGCCATGCGCCTCGCCCTCACGGGACGCCACGAACGGATGAGCGCCGAGCGCGCCTACGAACTCGGTTTGATCTCCGAGGTTGTCGAGCACGACCGTCTGCTCGGGCGCGCCCAGGAGATAGCGGATCTGGTGAACCGCAACGCGCCATTGGCGGTACGCGGCACGCGTCTGGCCATTCGCAAGGGCCTCGACCTCCCGCTGCACGAGGCGGAAATACTCAGCGAGACGTTCCGCGAGCGCGTCGTGCGCACCGACGACGCCAAGGAAGGACCGTTGGCGTTCGTGGAGAAGCGTGCCCCGCGGTGGACAGCGTCATGACCGCTGGCTTCGAGACGATCCGCTACGACACTTCGCCCGACAAGGTCGCGACGATCACCCTGAACCGCCCGGAGGTGCTCAACGCCTTCGACCGCCAGATGTGCGAGGAGGTGCGCGCCGCCTGGAAGCTGGTCAAGCAGGATCCGGCCGTGCATGCGGTGGTGCTGCGGGCCGAAGGCGACCGCGCCTTCTGCGCGGGCCTCGACACCAAGAAGAGCTACGGGCAGCCCGATGACATCTGGAACCACGAGGACCCGGGCGAGCTACTGAGCCCCAAGTGGCAGAAGGTGTGGAAGCCAGTGGTGTGCGCGGTACAGGGCATGTGCACCGCCGGCGCCTTCTACTTCCTCAACGAGGCGGACGTCATCATCTGTTCCGGCGATGCGACCTTCTTCGACTCGCACGTGACCTACGGGTTGGTCTGTGCGCTCGAGCCGGTCGGGCTCATGCGCAAGGTGGGGCTCGCACAGACATTGCGGATCGCGTTGTCGGGCAACGACGAGCGGGTGACCGCCCAGACCGCGCTGCAGTTCGGTCTGGTCACCGAAGTCGTCGACCGCGCGACCCTGTGGGATCGGGCGCACGAGATCGCCGCCGGCATCGCCGCCAAGCCCAGTTCGGCAACGCAGGGAACTGTCCGCGCCATCTGGGACTCGCTCGATCGCCCCTACCGGGCGGCCATGGAGCAGGGGCTCATCTACACGAGGCTCGGTAACCCGATCGGCCAAGCGGAGATCGCGGAGAACCCCCCTGCTCGGCGCGAGCCGCGGCTGCGATGAGCGGTCTCGGGAGGCGCATCGCCGAGGTGCTCGCCATCGATCCGTCGGCGAACGCCATCGAGTTCCAAGGGGACTGGTGCAGCTACGGCGATCTGGCCGGCACCGTCGAGCAGGCCGCTGCCCTCGTCCGTCAACCGGGTACACAGGTGGGCATTCTCCTTCGCAACCGGCCCGCCTCGATCGGGCTCCTGCTCGGCGTGCTGCGCGCCGGCGGTTGCGTCGTCACCATCAACCCCGGCCGTGGCGTCGAGCGAACCCGAGACGACATCGCCGGTCTCGACGTGCCCGTGCTCGCCGGCGAACCCGGGGACCTTGCCCAGTTGCTGCCGGAGGGATCGACGGCCACCACGGCGGCGGTTGCCTTGTTGGGCGAGCGCATCGCCGTCTCGGAGGGCACGCACGACGGTGCCGCGCCGCGTCCCGGCGTCGCGGTCCGCATGCTCACGAGCGGGACCACGGGACCGCCCAAGCGCATCGATCTGACCTACCGGACACTCGAACGTGTGCTCCTCGGGGCCAAGCACTACGGGTCGACGCACGAGACCAGCACCGAACTGCGGCGCGGGGTGGCAGTGGTGAATTCTCCGTTGGTCCACCTCGGTGGGCTGTTCCGGGTGCTCACCTGCGTGACCGACGGCCGCAGCTTCAGCTTCCTCGAGCGGTTCAAGGTCGAGGACTGGCTCGATGCGGTTCGCCGGCATCGGCCGGCGACGGCCAGCCTCGTGCCCGCTGCGTTGCGCATGGTGCTCGAGGCCGATCCCGATCCTGCTGATCTCAGCAGTCTCAAGTCGGTCGTGTCGGGCACCGCGCCGCTCGACCCCGACGACGCCGACGTCTTCATGCAGCGCTTCGGGGTACCGGTGCTCGTCTCCTACGCCGCCACCGAGTTCGGCGGCGCAGTCGCAGGCTGGAACATCGCCGATCATCGGGCCTACTGGACGGCGAAGCGGGGCAGCGTGGGTCGGGCCCAGCCGGGTTGCGAGCTGCGGATCGTCGACCCCGAGTCGGGTGAGATCCTGCCGGCGGACACTGAAGGGGTGCTTGAGGTCAAGGCCGGTCAGCTCGGTGACGGGGCTTGGGTTCGCACCACCGACCTTTCCCGTCTCGATGTCGACGGCTTCCTTTACATCCTCGGGCGGGCCGATCGTGCCATCATCCGAGGCGGCTTCAAGGTCCTTCCCGAGGACATAAAGATCGCACTCGAACGGCATCCGGCAGTGCGCGGTGCGGCGGTGGTCAGCCGCGATGATCGCCGCCTCGGCGCCGTGCCCGTGGCGGCGGTGGAGCTCCGCGGCGGTGTCGATGCAGTGAGTGCCGACGACCTCCTCGCCTTCGCCACGACCACGCTGGCCCGCTACGAGCTGCCCACCGCCATCCGGGTCGTGAGTGCCTTGCCCCGCACCGATTCCGGCAAGGTCGACCTGCTCGCCGTCGCCACCCTCTTCGACCCCGCCCCGATGGGAGCGTGATCCGGTGGACCTGCGCTACTCCGACGCGGATGAGGCCTTCCGTAAGGAAGTGCGCGCCTGGCTCGATGGCGCCGTCCTGTCCTACGGCCCCCCGCCACCTCCGGGTGACTGGAACCTGCGCCGCGCCTACGACACGGGTTGGCAGGCCAAGATGAATGAGGCCGGGTATGCCGGGCTCAACTGGCCGGTCGAGTACGGCGGGCGCGGGCTTCCGGCCACCCAGCAACTCGTGTTCCTCGAGGAGTACGCGGCGTCGGGCGCGCCCTACGTCGGCATCAACTTCGTGGGCAACGCCCATGCCGGGCCGACGCTCATCGTCGAGGGCACGGAGGAGCAACGCCGTTTCCATCTGCCGCGGATCCTGCGGGGTGAGAGCGTTTGGTGTCAGGGTTTTTCCGAGCCCGAGGCCGGTTCGGATCTGGCGTCGCTGCGCACCCGAGCCGTGCGGGACGGCGACGACTACGTGGTCACCGGACACAAGATCTGGAGCACCCGTGCGCATGTCGCCGACTACGGCGAACTGCTGGTGCGGACCGATCCCGACGCCCCCAAGCACAAGGGCATCACCTGGCTCATTCTCGACATGCGCCAACCGGGTGTCGAGATCCGGCCCATGAAGACCATCGACGGCGAGAGCCACTTCTGCGAGGTGTTCCTCGACGGCGCGCGCGTCCCTGTGAGCAACCGGGTAGGAGAGGAGAACGACGGTTGGCGGGTTACAAACGTGACACTGCGATTCGAGCGCGGCACCGCCTTCGCGCAGCACATCATCACGCTGCGCTCGCAACTGCGCCGGTTGATGGGTCTGGCCGGCGACGAGGGTGACGACGCCGGCTTCCAGCGCCGCGTCGGCCGTCTCGATGCCCGCGTCGACGCGCTGTGGCGGATGACGCAGCGTTGCGTGACCGAGGCGCAAGCCACCGGGCTTCCCTCGCCGCTCGGCTCGGCGGTGAAGTTGGGCTACAGCGAGGTGGGCCAGGAGATCGCCAAGCTCGGTATGGAACTGCTCGGCCGGCGGGCCCTCGGCAACGCCGGGCCCGACACCGATGAGGCGCGCGTCGTGCACGACTACCTCTGGTCGTTCCAGTACACGATCGCCGCTGGAACCTCGCAGATCCAACGGAATCTCATCGCCGAGCGGATCCTCGGCATGCCCAGGTCGAGATGAGCGAGCCGGCGACCGCGGTGCTCGAGGGGATCCGAGTGCTCGACTACGGGCGGTTCATCGCCGCGCCGTGGTGTAGCGCCATCCTGGCCGACATGGGAGCGGACGTGATCCGCGTCGAGAAACGCGAGGGTGGCGAGGACCGGTGGGTTCAGGCAGTGACCTCCGGCGGCGAGGGCGGCACATTTCTTCAGTGCAACCGCAACAAGCGATCCCTCACGCTCGACTCGACGACACCCGAAGGCGCCGAGATCACCCGTCAGCTGGTGCTCGGCGCCGATGTGGTGATCGCCAACATGCCTCTGGCAGCCATGCAGGCCAGCGGGCTCGACTACGACACGCTGCGGGCGGTGAAGCCCGACATCATCCTCGCCAGTGCCACGGCCTACGGCGAGGGCGGCCCGTACAGCGATCGGATCGGGTTCGACGGCACCGGTCAGGTGATGTCCGGTGCGGTGTACCGTCAGGGCTTGCCGGACCAACCGATCCGCACGGTGGTGCCCTATGCCGATTTCGGGACCGCGCTCACCATGGGCATCGGCGTGATGATGGCGCTGTTCCACCGGCAGAAGACTGGGGAGGGCCAGCACGTGGAGTCGGCCTTGCTGCCCACTGCGCTCATGCTGTCGAACGCGTTCCTCATCGAGCGCGAGTTGCTGCAGAGCGACAAGCCTCGCATGGGTAATCGTGGTGCGTCCGTGGCGCCGTGCGACCTGTATGAGGTGGAGGACGGTTGGGTGCTGGTGCAGGTGGCTGGGCCGCCAATGTTCAAGCGCTGGTGCCGCCTCGTCGGTCGCGAGGAACTCTTCGACGATCCTCGCTTCGCCGACGACGACCTGCGCTGGGAGAACGGCGATGTCCTCAACGACCTCATGCAGGACTGGTGTCGAGGCCGCACGAAGGCAGAGGCGCTGGAACTTCTCGACGCCGCCCGGGTACCGGCCGCGCCCCTGCAGTCCCCCCAGGAGGTCCTCGACGATCCCCATGTCGCCGCCATGGGCTATCTCCGCCGGGTGCCGTTTCCCGGCGCGGCGCGGCCGGTACCGATCATCGAGACGCCCTTCCGGATGTCGGCCACGCCCGGCACGATCCGCCACCGGGCACCGCTGCTGGGCGAACACACCGATGAGGTCTTGCGCGAGATCGGCTACGCCGACGAGCGCATCGCCGAGCTCCGCGCCGGCGCGATCGTCTGAGTGATGCACCGCTCCCCGGTGTCGATCACGGTCCCCGCCCTGCTGGCCGAGCGCGCCGTGAGGGGGGACCATCCGCTGCTGATCTGCGACGACGACGTCCTCAGCTATGCGGACGCCCGTGCCCGGTCGGGAACGTTGGCCAAGGGGTTGCTGGCCGCCGGTGCCGGAAAGGGCACCCATGTCGGGCTGTTGCACCCCAACGGCTCCGCCTTCGTCGTGGCCTGGCTGGCGGCAGCCCGTATCGGTGCGGTGACCGTGCCGCTCAGCACCTTCTCCACCAGCGCCGAGCTGCGGGGACTGCTGTGTGGCGCCGACATCTCGATCCTGCTGGCGACCCCGTCCTTCCGCGGGCACGACTACGTCGAGACGGTACGCGAGGCGGT
>JANMIX010000645.1:0-14629 GCA_031376015.1 Acidimicrobiia bacterium
GATCATGGCCTCCTCCAGGATCGGGAGCGCTTCTTCGTACCGGTCGCCGTGCGCGACCGCCGAGCCGAGACAGCTCAACGCCAACGCCCGGTCGGCGGCGTCGCCGGCCCCCGTGGCCACCGATCGCAGGATCGTGATCGACCCGGCGAGATCGCCCCGGGCGTTGCGCACACGACCGACGAGGATGTCCGCCCGGGGCCCGGCGTTGGCGTTGCCCGCGGCACGCTCGGCCAGCATCTCGGCCGAGTGCATGTCGCGGGCGTGGAATGCCGCCCATCCCCTCTCGGTCAGCGCTGCGGCCACTACCTCGTCATCACCCAGCGCCGTGGCGAGAACCTCCGCCTCCAGGAGATCCTGCGAGGCCTCCGGATACCGCCCGAGCGCGCGGCGGACCGTGCCCCTGGCCAGGCGCAACTCGGCGAGGGCGTGCGGGTCGCCCAGCGATTCGGCGGCCTCGAGGGCCAGCGTGAGGAGTTGCTCCGCCTCGCGGTTTGCGAACGAGCCCGACGCGATCGCGGCGGCGGCCCGCCAATGAACCATCGCCTGGTGCAGGTCCCCCGCTGCCGACGCGTGCCGGGCGGCGGCCTCGGGTTGATCCGTCAACAGTCCCGCCAACCGCCGGTGCCGGAGCACCCGCAGCGGCTTCGGTGTGGTCTCGTACAACACATCCCGAAGCAGGTCGTTGGAGAACTCGTAGCCACCCGTGCCTTCGATGAGGATCCCGGCTCGGCGGGCCAACTCCGCCCGGTGCACCACCTCCTCGCCGGTGATCCCGATCAGCTCGGCCAGCAGGGACACCTCGAAGGCGGAGCCGACGGCTACCGCAGCCCGCAACAACTCCTCCACATCCTCGCCGCAGCGGCGGGCCCGCGCCGTCACCGCGTCGCGCAGCGAGGCGGGCACCGGGAGCCGTGCCTCCGTCGCCTCCCCTCCGTCGAGCACCGCCCGCAGTGCCTCGATCACGAAGAGGGTGTGGCCCCTCGTCATGGAGGCGATGGCGCTCGCCCGGTGCGACACACCGGCCCGATCGGCCAGCATCCGGATGGCCTCGGTGCTGAGCCCGGACAGTTCGACGGTGGCCGCGAGTGGCGCCAGGATCTCGTTGACCAGATCCCCCTCCCCGCCCCGAACGGTGGCCACGATCATCAGAGGGGCCCGTGAATCCCAGCGCAGGGCGAAGTGCAGCAGTTCGATGGTGGAGGCGCCCGCCTCGTGCAGATCATCGAGGACGAGCAGGACAGGATGGACCCGGGCCAGGCCACCCAACAGTTGTGTGACGGCTTCGAAGGTACGGCGGCGCTCGATCTCACTCGCCGATCCCTCCCCACTCAGCCCCACGAGTCCGGCCAGCTCGGGGAGGAGTGCGGCGAGCGAGCCGGCACGCTCGCCGGCGGCGCGGCGCAGGACGTCGGGTGCCATCGTTGCGGTCGCCTCACGGATGGCTTCGACGATCGGTTGCAGGAACAGTGAGCGCTCCGCTTCGTAACAGCGCGCCCGGAGGACCGTCGCCCCGGTCGCTCGCACGGCGCCGGCCAGTGCTGCCGCCAGGCGCGTCTTACCGATGCCGGCCTCGCCGGTGATCAGCACACAGACGCTGCTTCCCTGGCTCGCCGTCGACCAGCAGTCCAGCAGCGTCGCCAACTCGTCGTCGCGGCCCACGAAATCGCCATCGGCTGACCGGGACGCCGGACCCGGAGCCGGCGGAGCCGCCGGGGCAGCCGGGCGAGGCCCGCGCTCGACGACCTCGCCCCGGAGCACGGCGAGGTACAGCGCCTCGGTCTCCGACCCGGGATCCGTACCCAACTCCTCGAGGAGCACCGTGCGCAGCCGTTCATAGGCCCGCAAGGCTTCGCCCTGTTCGCCCAAGCGGTGATAGCAGAGGATCACGGCCCGGTGTGCCTCCTCATCCAGCGTGTCCGCTTCGGCCATGTCGAGGGCGACACCGAGCGCCGCCCGGTGGTCGCCCACCGCTGCCTGCGCGGCGACGGCCACTACCCGCGCCCTTCGGACCAGGCGCTCCACCTGGCGCTGCAACACCAGCGTCCACTCGGCGCCGGGTTCGTCCTCGATGACCGCCCCGGCGGTGAGCAACTCCAACCCACGACCCGCCGCGGTGAGTGCCAGGGCGGCCTGGCCGGAGGCCAACCGATGCTCGGCCTCGGCCACGAACCCCTCGGCCTCGTCGACATCCAGCTGCACTCCCGGTCCGGAGGCCAGGTAGTACCCGTTGCGACCGCCGGCAATCACGTCGGGCCCGAGCACGCGCCGGAGGCGGCTCACCAGCGTCGCCACATTGGCCTCGGCCTTGGCCGGGATGTCCGAGCCCCACAGGACCTCGAGGATGTCATCCATGGCCACGAGGTGGCCGCGACGTACCGCCAGCAGCTTCAGCAGGATCCGCGCCTTGCGGCTCCCCAACTCCCGCTCGTCGATGGTCGCCCGGCCCCGGTCGACCGCGAAGCGGCCGAGTACCCGCAGACGCAATGTCACACCGGAATCCGTCACACCGGAATCAACGACCACGAGGGGCTCCCGCGCACGCCATGGAGCCTAGGACCAGTTGCAATGTCGCCTGAACTCACTGCAACGGGAATGCGACGCCCATGCGGATCATCTGGGACATCGGATCCTCACCAAGGAGAACGCAATGACCATCACCAGTACACCCGTCGACAACGGCATCAACCTCCCCGCCCTCCTCGACGCCCGCGAGGCCCTCACCGCCGATCCCGTGCTCGCCGAGTTCGAGTGGCGGGCGTCATGCTCGTGGGTGAACGGCACGCACAGCCACTCCACGGTCGAGGGCTTCACCGGCCTGCGAGGCGAGCAGTCGCACAAGACGGTGTTCCACTACGACATCGATCACCCCGAGTGCTTCGCCTCGGAGGACCACGGCGCCACCCCCATCGAGATGGTGCTCGTCGGTCTGGCGGGCTGCCTGGTGGCTGGCGTCGCCTCTGTGGCCCAGATGCGCGAGATCCAGCTGCGCTCGGTGTCGGCCACCCTGTCCGGTGACATGAACCTGCTGGGTGTCCTCGGCCTCGATCCCGAGGTCCGCAACGGCTTCGGCGGCATCCGCGTCCATTTCGACGTCGACGCCGACGCCTCGAAGGCCGACATCGAGGCCATCGTGGCCCAGTCCCAGAAGCGCTCCGCCGTCTACGACATCGTGACCAACCCCACCAACGTCACCGTCACGGTGAACTGACGCGGCTGCGACGGCAACGAGGACGATCGTCATGGAGACCACCACGGTCATCATCGGTGCCGGCCATTCCGGTCTCGCCATGAGTCGTCGCCTGTCGGACCGCTCGATCGACCATGTCGTTCTCGAGCGCGGCCAGGTGGCGAACTCATGGCGGACCGAGCGGTGGCCCACCTTGCGGTTGCAGACGCCGAACTGGCAAACCCGCTTGCCGGGCCACCACTACGTGGGTAACGACCCCGATGGGTTCATGGGGATGCCCGAACTCATCGACTTCATCACCGGCTACGCCGGCACCATCGAGGCGCCGGTGCACACCGGGACCACGGTCTTCTCGGTCCGCCCCGTGCCCGGCGGCTACGGCGAGGGTTACGAGGTCGTCACCGATCAGGGCACGTGGCGCGCTGACTCGGTGGTCCTGGCCAGCGGTCCCGCCAACGTGGCGGTGGTGCCCGCGGTGGCCGCCGGGGTGCCCGAGGCGATCACCACCCGCACCTCCATGGACTACAAGGGCCCGGACACCATCCCCGACGGTGGAGTACTCATCGTGGGCGGTTCGGCCACCGGGGTCCAACTGGCCGAGGAGATCCATCGAGCCGGACGCCCGGTCACCCTCGCCGTCGGTGAACACGTCCGGCTTCCTCGGCTGTATCGGGGCCGCGACATCCTCTGGTGGATGGACGCGGCGGGCGTGCTGGACGAACGCTACGACGAGGTCGACGACCTGACGCGGGCCCGCCACGTCCCCTCACCACAGATCATCGGCACACCCGAACGCATCACAATCGATCTCAACTCCCTCGCCGCCCGGGGCGTGCGCGTCACGGGCCGCCTCGCCGGCGTGCGGGACGGTGTGGCCCAGTTCTCCGGTTCGCTGAGGAACCAGTGCACGCTGGCCGACCTCAAGCTGAACCGTCTGCTGGCCACGCTGGACGAGTGGTGCACCCGGGCCGGTCTCGACACCGACGTCGAGCGCCCGCGCCGCTTCGAGGAAACCCGGCTCGATGCGGCGCCTGCCCTCACGTTGGACCTGCGGCGCAGCGACATCCGCACGATCATCTGGGCCTGCGGTTACCGGGCCGATCATTCCTGGGTCGACTTGCCGGTGTTCGACCGTCACCAGCGGATCCGCCACGACGGCGGCGTGGTCACCGACGCACCGGGCCTCTACCTGTTGGGCACCAAGTTCCTGCGGCGCCGGCGCTCCACCTACATCTGCGGCGCCGAACAGGACACGCTCGAGTTGAGCGCGCACCTTCACCACTTCCTCGACCATCACGAGGGCGCCATCGCGCTCTCGGCGATGGACGGGCCGGCATCGCGACCCGGGACCACTCGCAGTCGCCTGGCCTTCGCCAAGGGTTGAGCCTGCGCCGTCGCCCACTCCGTCGCCCACTCGATCGCAGAGGTCTACGCTCCGAACATCGGCGGTAGAGAGGGAGTCGGGCGATGGCGAAGACAGTGGCCGCCGCCGTGATCGATGGCATGGCCGGCGCGGACGCGCTGGCGATTGCCGCCCGGCTGGCCGATGCGCTCGCCGAGCGACATGCCACCGACGGGCCGCATCTCACTTTGTCGGCGGCCGCGGTGTCGGTCGACGGTGACACCGCCACCCTCGAGCCCCCGGATCATTCGCTCTCCCCCACCGGCGCCGTCCGTCTGGCCTACGTCGCTCCCGAGCAGACCGGCCGCCTGGCGGTGACGGTGGACCACCGTGCCGACCTCTACGCCCTGGGCGCGATCACCTTTGAGATCCTCGCCGGCCATCCCCCCTTCGCCGGTACCGACCCGCTCGAGGTCGTCCATCAACACATCGCCCACCAACCGCCACCGTTCGAGGACGGTCTGGGGATCCCCGCTCCGGTCACCGACGTGGTGCAGCGACTGCTGGCCAAGAACCCAACCGACCGGTACCAGAGTGCAGAGGGTGCCGCCGCCGACCTGCACCGGTGCGTCACCGAATGGCGCCACACCGGAACCGTGGTCCCGTTCCCCCTCGGTGAGGCCGATGTCAGCGATCGCTTCGCGGTGCCCGACCGGCTCTACGGCCGGACCCAGGAGATCGCCGCCATCGAGGCCGCCGTGACCACCCTCGACCGCGGGGGCGCCACGCTGGTGTTGCTGGCCGGTGAGTCCGGTTCGGGGAAAACACGTCTCGCCCAGGAGGCCGTACCCCTGGTGGCGGCCCGAGGTGGCGCGTTCGGCTCCGGGAAGAGCGATCAACTCCGGCGCCGCCAGCCACTGGCCGCGTTGTCGGACGCGCTCCGATCGGTGGTTCGTCAGATACTGGCCGGCAGTGACAACGAGGTCGCCGAATGGCGTGCCCGACTCCAGGAGGCGCTGGGCGCCAACGCCGCCCTGATCGCCGACCTCGTCCCCGAGTTGTACAGCCTGTTGGGCCCGCTTCCCCCGGTGGCCGACCTGGGCCCCCGCGAGGCACAGCAGCGGTTCCAGCAGGTCGCCTCCGCGTTCGGAAGAGCGCTGTGCCCGACGGGGCGTCCGCTGTGCCTCTTCCTCGACGATCTGCAATGGGCCGACGACGTGACAATCGGCTGGCTCGAAGCCGCAGTGAACGACCCTGGTAACGGCGCCCTCCTCATCCTGGCCGCCTATCGCAGCGACGAACTCCGCCCCAGCGACGAACTGGCACGCGTCATCGACACGTTGCGGGCCTCGCCGAGCCAGCGCGTCGTCGAGGTCGACCTGCAACCGCTGCCCGTAGGTGCGGTCATCGATCTGCTGGCCGACACCCTCGGCCTCGACGACGAGGATTGCATCCCGTTGGCCCAGGCGGTGGAGACCACCACCGGCGGCAATCCCTTCTTCGTCATCCAGTACCTCGACGCGTTGAGGGAACAGGGCGCCATCACCTTCGACCGCGCCGGCCGGTGCTGGACCTACGACGTGGGAGCAGTGCGTGAGGTCCCCATCGACGAGGACGTTGCCGAACTCGTGCAGCGGCGGATCGCACGGCTCGGCACGCAGGTGCAGCACCTGCTGGCCGTGGCCGCCTGCCTGGGCCACACCTTCGACCCGGACGTGCTCGCCGAGGTGAGCAGTCAACTCCCGGAGCAGATGTCGGCCCACCTTCGCCCCGCGCTCGACCTCGCGCTGGTAGTGCCCACGGGAGACGACGGGCTGCTGCGCTTCCAACACGACAAGGTGCAGCAGGCCGCGCTCGCCTTCCTCTCCGACGACGAGATCGCACCCTTGCAGCTGCGCATCGGTCGGCTCTTGGTGTCGAGAGCGGACCCGCCTGGCAGCGACCGAGACGGCGACCACGGCTTCGACGCTCTCGACCACCTCGACGCCGGCCGGGCGCTCATCATCGATCCGGACGAACGCGCTGCGGTGGCGGCCATGAACGTCGGGGCGGCCGGGCGGGCCAGACGGGCCACCGCGTACGCCGCGGCGCTGGAGTACCTCGATGCCGCCGCCGACCTCACACGGCCGGACCCCGCGTCCGGCAGCGGGGGGATCGCCTTCGACATCGCCCTGCAACGAGCCACCTGCGAGCACCTCGCCGGCGACAACGACGCCGCTCATCACCGCTTCGGCGAAGCGCTCGCACTGGCGGCAACCGATCAGCAGCGCGCGGAGGCCTACGAGGCCAAGATCCACTTCCTCACCAACATCGCCGACTTCGCCGGCGCCTACGACGCGGCCCGGGAGGGCGCCGCCACCTTCGGCGTGGATCTGCCACCGAAGTTCGTCCCACCGCTTTTGCTGGCCGACCTGGCGCACATCAAGGCGAAGCTTCGGCGTACGCCCGTGGGCGAACTGGTGGAACTGCCCGAACTGGTCGACGAGCGTCTCCGCCACGGTGGCCGCCTGGCCGCCGCGGTGCTCAAGGCCGCCTACCAGATCAAGCCCGAACTGTGTGTGGCCAACGCCGCCCGGATCGTGCGCCTCACGCTGGAGGAGGGCAGCTTCGACGACGCCGCCATCGCCTACCTGGTGCTCGGTGCGATCTTCCAGGGCGGCATCCTGCGCCGACATCAGACCGGCCACGCCTGGGGGCTCCTCGCGCTCGACCTCATCGACCGCTATCACAACGAGAAGCAACGGGCCGAGGTCAACTTTGTGTTCGGCTACTTCGCGGCATCCTGGCTGGGCGAACCAGGGCGCGCCGAGCACTACTTCCGTACCGCCTTCCGTGCCGGGGTCGATACCGGCGACCTGTTCCACGCCGGCTGCGCCTGCAGCGGGATCGTGCAGGGCATGTACCAGCGCGGAGTTCCCTTCGCCGAGGTGCTGGCGGAGGCGCAACGGCTCGAGGAGTTCCTCGTGCGCGCCGGCAACCACGAGAACCTCGGCACCCTGCGGGCAGTGACCCGCACGATCGCCAACCTGCAGGACCGCACCGACGGGCCGGCCTCCCTCGGCGGTGAGGAGTTCGACGAGGCCGCCTACGTGCAATCCCTGCGCGACTACGGCTCACCGCACTTCGCCCACTTCTACTTCGTCGACACCCTCGAGGCGTGGTACCTGCGGGGCGAGGACGAGGCGGCCACCGCGGCCGCCAAGCAGTCAGTCGCCTACCTCAAGAGCTCGGTCGGGATGCAGCATCTCGAAGGCCACCACCTGTACGCGGCGCTCCTGGCCGCTCGCCGGGCGAAACCGGGTTCGGTGCCCAGGGCCCTCCGTAAGGCGGCCAAGCGGTTCGCCCGGTGGGCCGACACCAACCCGACCGTGTTCCTGCACCGACAACTGCTCCTCGAAGGCGAGGTCGCCCGCCTCGAGAACCAACCGGCGCAGGCGTTGCGGCTTCTCGAGCAGGCACGGCATCTGGCCGGAGCCGCCGGGTTCACCCAGCACGAGGCGCTGGCCGACGAACTCGCCGCCGTTGTGGAGGAGAGCCGCGATCCCGAGGCAGCCGCTCGACTGTTCCGGCGGAGTGCCCAACGCTACGACGACTGGGGCGCGTCGGCGCTGGCCGCACGCACTCGCTCCCGGGCCGATCGTCTGGCGTCGCCGGGCGCCGCGCCCGGCCCCGCCGGCTCGGCGGCGGCGCGGCCGGCACCGGCGATCTCGGGCGGGGGCGACCTCGATCTGCTCACCGTGGTGAAGGCGGCGCAAGTGCTCACCCGCGAGGTTCGCCTTCGCGAGGTGCTCGAGAAGCTCATGCAGATCGTCCTGGAGAACGCCGGCGCCCGGCGGGGGGTTCTGGTGCTCCGCCACGAGGATCGGCTCCTGGTGCAGGCCGAGGGGTTGGCGGCCACCGATGAGGTTCGGGTGCTCCAGGAACGTCCCCTCGACGAGGTCGAGGATCTCGCCCACAGCGTGGTGAATTTCGTGGTGCGGACCGGTGAGGCAGTGGTGCTGGCCGACGCCGCCGGCGACGAACGTTTCCGGCAGGACCCGTACCTGCGCGCCTCCCCGCCGCGCTCCCTACTGGCGCTCCCGTTGCAGAGCCAGGGTGTGTTGCAGGGGGTGCTGTACCTGGAGAATGACCTCCTAGCCGGCGCGTTCAGCGAGGATCGACTCAGCGTGTTGAGCCTGCTGTGCACCCAGATCGGCATCTCGATCGAGAAGGCCGCCCTCTACGAGCGCCTCGAGGACCGCGTCGCCGAACGCACTCGCGAGCTGGCCGAGGCAAGGGACGAAGCCCTGGCCGCCACCGCAGCCAAGACAAGCTTCCTGGCCAACATGAGTCACGAGATCCGCACCCCGATGAACGGCATCATCGGGATGACGTCGTTGTTGCTCGACACCGAACTCACCGCGGAGCAGGCTGAATTCAGCTCCACGATCCAGACCTCGGGTGAAGCGCTGCTGTCGATCATCAACAACGTGCTCGACTTCTCCAAGATCGAGATCGACAAGCTGGAACTGGAGCACCAGCCGTTCGACGTGGCCCGCTGCGTGGAGGAGGCGCTCGACATCGTTTCGCTGGCCGCGTCGCAGAAGGGCCTCGACCTCGCCTATCTGGTGGAAGAGGGCGTGCCGGCCGGCGTGATGGGGGATGTGACCCGCGTCCGGCAGGTGCTCATCAACCTGCTCGGCAACGCCGTGAAATTCACCGAGGCCGGCGAGGTGGTAGTGACCGTTTCCGCCCGGCCTGCGGGAGAGGGCCGCTACCAGTTGCGCTTCGACGTGCGCGACACGGGAATCGGCATCCCGAAGGACCGGTTCGGGCTGCTCTTCCAGTCCTTCACCCAACTCGACGCTTCCACCACC
The DNA here is from genome assembly GCA_031376015.1 of Acidimicrobiia bacterium. Classification (GTDB taxonomy): domain Bacteria; phylum Actinomycetota; class Acidimicrobiia; order Acidimicrobiales; family JACDCH01; genus JANMIX01. The sequence goes on from JANMIX010000645.1 coordinate 9,386, forward strand.
CGCCGTTTCGGTGGTACCGGGCTGGGCCTCGCCATCAGCCGGCGGCTGGCGGAGTTGATGGGCGGTGATCTGGAGGCCGAGAGCGAGGGTATCCCCGGCGAGGGTTCGGTGTTCAGGTTCCACTTCGAAGCTGCCGCGGTGCCCATCGACGCCATGCGTCCCAGTACCACCAGCTCGATGCTGGCCGGCCGTCGCCTTCTGGCGGTCGACGACAACGCCACCAATCGGCGCATCCTCGGCCTGCTCGGCCGCTCCTGGGGGATGACGGTGACGGAGGCCGCCACCGCCGAGGAGGCCTTGGCCGCCGTCGCAGCCGAGCGACCCGATCTGGCCGTGCTCGATATGCAGCTCCCCGACTTCGACGGGCTGACCCTGGCGGCGCGGATCCGTGACCTGCCCGGCGGTCACGAAGTTCCGTTGCTGTTGCTGTCGTCGGTGATCCACCGGGCCACACCCGAACAACTCCGGGCCGCCGATCTCGCCGCCCAGCTCAGCAAGCCGGTGAAACCCGCGGTGCTCTTCGACGCCCTCGTCAGCGCTGCGAACGGCGCCGGCGCCGTGCAGACACCGGCGCGCCGGGCCGGCACTGCGTTCGATCATGAGATGGGAACCCGGCTCCCGCTGCGGATCCTGCTGGCAGAGGACAGCCCGGTGAACCAGAAGACGGCGATCGCCATCCTCGCCCGCCTCGGTTACGCGGCCAACCTGGCCGGGAACGGCGGCGAGGCGGTAGACGCCGTGATGGCGCAGTCCTTCGACGTGGTGTTCATGGACATGCAGATGCCGGAGATGGACGGCATCGAGGCGACCCGTCGCATCCGTCAGGGCAACCCTCCCGGTGGACAGCCCGCCATCGTGGCCATGACCGCCAACGCCCTCGACAGCGACCGACAGGCATGTCTCGACGCCGGCATGGACGACCACGTGTCCAAACCCATCCGGGTGGAAGAACTGGTGGGCGCTCTCGTGCGGGCGGCGGGCCGGGGCGATCCCGCCGCCCGCACGGCCCCGGACGCGGGCGGCCCGCAAGATGCTGCCGGTAGCGTGACGGTGCGCGATCCCGGCGCGCTGGCCGACCTTGTGCGGCGCGTCGGCGACGACCACGTGCTGGTCGCGGAACTTCTCAGCTCGTTCCTCGACGGCCTCGAGGGCGAACTCGACGGCATCGACCACGCCGTCGCCGCCGCCGATCTCGCCGGGGTGCACCGGGGCGCTCACACGTTGCGCTCGCACGCCGCCGAGTTCGGCCTCCCGGCCCTCCGTTCGACGTGCGCCGCGCTGGAGCAGGCCGCGGCCCTCGAGGGTGCCGGCATCGACGACGTCACAACCCTGGTGCGGGCCGTGCACGCCGACGCCGATCGTGCCCGACCCGCGCTGCACGACGCCCTGGAGGAACTGCGCAATGCCGGCTGACGGAGGACGGCTCTTGGTCGTGGACGACGACCACCTCAACCGCGTCATCCTGGCCAAGGGCCTCGAGCAACTCGGCTACGAGGTGGCGGTGGCGGAGAGCGGGCAGCAGTCACTGCGGATGCTCCGTGGTGGCCAAACGTGCGACGTGATCCTGGCCGACATCGTGATGCCGGAGATGGACGGCTACGACCTGTTGCGCTTCCTCAAGAGCAACCCCGCAACCGCCGCCATCCCGGTGGTGATGATGTCGGCCAACGACGACGACGCCGGAATCGCCCGCTGCCTGGAGTTGGGAGCCGACGACTACCTGGCCAAGCCGCTGAACGCCGTGTTGTGGCAGGCCCGCCTGCGCTCCGTGCTGGCCAAGCACCGGCTGCGAGAAGTGGAGAAGACGTACCTGCGCATGCTGGAGGAGGAGGAGGCCAAGGCGGACCGGCTGCTGCTCAATGTCCTGCCCCGAGAGATCGCCGATCGGCTCAAGAACGAATGGACCCTCATCGCCGATCAGTTCGACGACGTGACCGTGTTGTTCGCCGACCTCGTGGGGTTCACCGAATTGGCCGCCGTACAGGAACCGGCCACCACGGTGTCGCTGCTCAACGAGGTCTTCTCTCGTTTCGATGGCCTCGTCGAGAAGCACGGCCTCGAGAAGATCAAGACCATCGGGGATGCCTACATGGCGGTGGGAGGGCTCCCGGTGCCGGTCCCGGACCACACCGCGGCTGCGGTGTCCATGGCAGTGGAGATGCTCGACGCCGTGCACGACCTCGATCTCGGCGCGCCGCTCGATCTACGGATCGGCATCCACCGCGGCCCCGTGGTGGCCGGCGTCATCGGCACGGCCAAGTTCTCCTATGACCTGTGGGGCGACACCGTCAACGTCGCCAGCCGAATGGAGAGCCACGGCACGCCCGGCCGCATCCAGGTGACCGCGGCCGTGCGCGACGAACTCGAGGGCCGTTTCGCCTTCGAGTCACGCGGCACGATCACCGTCAAGGGACGCGGCGAGATGCCCGCCTGGTTCGTCACTACCGGCGGGAGCGGGGCATGACCTTCGACGACGCCACCCAGGCGTGGCTGGAGAGGTTCCTCACCGACCAAGGCGCGGCCGCCGGCACGGTGCACCTGGTGGTGGGCTCCGACCTTCACCTGGCCGCCGCCCACAACATCCCCCCGGCCCTGCTCGAGCGGGTGGCGTGGGTGCCCGAAGGCAAGGGCATGGCCGGCCAGGCCCAGGTGACCAAGATGCCGGTGCAGGTGTGCAACCTGCAGGACGAGCCGCCGGGCAAGATCAACCCGATGGCCCGTCTGGTGGGCGGCACCACCGCTGTGGCGCTGCCGGTGATCGACGCCGCCGGTGCCGTGCGAGCCGTTGTGGGGCTCAGCTACACCGAGGAGCACGACATCGACGCCGTTGCCGAGGCGACGCTGATGTCCGCCGCGGCAACGCTGCGGATCCCGGTTTGAACGGATCACACCCTGGAGCGCTCAGTCCTCGCCCACGGCGGCCAGCATCGTGGTCAACAGCTTGCGGTCGTAGCCCTTGGGCAGCAGACGATCGGCGGCGAGACCGTCGGCGACCACGATCGCCTCGGTGAGGAGACGCGTGATCATGCGATGGGCGAGCCATCCGTTGCGGCCCAGCGCGTACTGCGATCCCATCGGGTCGAAGGGCATGGCCACCCCGTAGGTGCGGGCCAGATCCAGTCCGAGTACCCACAGCCCCATGGTCATCGCATCGGTGGCGTGGTACTGGAGGCGTAGGTCGACGAGTCGGTAGCGGGCATCCAGCAGTGTCAGGAGCAACCAATAGTGCAGGTTGGCCAGCCATGCCACCCGCCGAGCCGAGGGGTCCCGCAGCGTGTTGCGGTGTTGGGGGAAGGCCGTACCCGAGACGAGCGGCAACGACGGGTAGGCCGGGTTCTTCGTGCCCCAGATCTTGCGGTCGGCCCCGAAGGCCTCCCCGGTGAATACCGAGCGGAAGAACCGGTAGTGGGACACCTCGCCTTCCTGGGTGATCCAGGCCATGTTGGCGACGTGATCCCCCCAGGGGAGGTCGGCGGGCAGGAACGGCGGTGGGTGCGCCGCCACCTCCGACGCCAGAATGGCAATGCGGTGGTAGAGGCTGCCGATGTGATCGGGCTGGGTCTCGTCGATGTCCGAACCACCGGCGCGCAGCACCTTGCGCACCTCGCGGATGAACGCCGCGGGTTCGTTGACCGCGGTGCATTCCTTCTGCAGGCTGAGCGCACAGGAATCGGCCTCTATCCAGAGGAAGATCGCGGAGCTGAGACGGTCCAACGGGCGAAGGGCGATGGTGAAGGGGTAGATGTCGGCGGAGCAGGGGAATGCATGGGGCGTCAACGCCGGGGTCGCCCCCAGATCCGACAGGAACCGGTTCACCATGTCGAGGTGCTGCATCTCCTCGATGCACACGGTGAGAAACGTCTCCTTCGCCTCGGCGGTGGAGGTGCCGCGCCGGCCGTAGGGGTCGTGCTCGAGGAAGGAGGCGTCGCGCAGATCCCCTCGCACGGCCCGGTACTCGTCCTTGATGGAGAACATCGCCGACAGGTAGGCGAGCAGCAACGTGTGTTCCAGCCCGGCACCTTCGATGAGCAGGCGCACCAACTCCAGGTACGGGTCCGCATAGACGGTCGGGATGATCTGGCGTCGGTCATCCAGATAGAGCGGCATGTCAGCGCACCGGCTCGGGCCAGGCGGCGAGGACCTTGTGACAGAACCTCTCCAGCAGCAGGCGACGGGCGGCGGAGAGGTCGCGGGTGCGGGGCATGTATACCGGGGTCTCCCACAACCCGGGGTCCGTGACCCGCAGCAGGTACCTCGCTGCCGAGGGTGTCTCCCACAAGGTCGGGTCGGACATGTCGAGACGCCGGTTCATGGCCGGGAAGATCAGCGTGTAGTACCGGAACACCTCGCGGTAGATGACATCGAAGGTGAGTTCGTCGTCGCGGAGCTGCGAGTAATCGTCATAGGGCAGAACCCGCAGGGTCGAGAACGACTCCTCGAACAATGTGGTGGCCAGGGTGTCGCCCGCCACCTCGGCGGGGAACTGACCGTCGGGCACGAAACGGAAGAGCTTCAGACCCGGGCCGGCGAGCGGCACCAGAGGGAAGGTGCAGACCCCATCGGTGAAGGTCACTCGGTCCTTGGCGAGGAGGATCGGGTAGTTGTACGCGCCTGGCTTTGCCGGGTCGCCGGTGGGCGTCATCTTCCACTGTTCGACGGTGATGGTGACCTTGCCGGCGGGGACCTCGCCTCGGCGGCGTAGCAGCAAGGGGATCTCTCCTCGCAAGGCCGCGGGCCTGCCGGCCAAGCGACGACGCACGGGGGCGTCGGTCCACGATTCCCCCGGCGCGAGTTCGTCGAGGTACGCGCATCCACAATCGGTTGCCACCATGCAGGCGGGCTCGTAGAGCAGCACCCCGTGCAACGAGGTCGACACCACCAACTCATGTGAACCGTCGCCCAGCCAGCCCCGCTGCTCCGCGGTGAGCCCATCGAGCGAGACGTCGTAGAGACCGGCCCGCTGTTCATAGGTGTCGCGGTCGTTGGGCAGCACGCCGATGTCGGTGACCGGCGCGCGGTTCGTGCCGGGGTCGGTGTCGGGCGCGGTGGCGGCACGCAACCCGATGGTGACCGTGCCCATGTTCCACTTGAAGCCGTCGGGGCCATCCTCGGGGAAGGTGTTGTTGGCGTCGATGCTGAGGTGCCCCCCGGCCTGATCGACGCGAGCCACCGCCGGAGCCAGGTAGTAGGGCTTCTGATCGGTACGGGCCCGGTACGGGTTCACGAACGGCGCCGCCGCCCGCA